>NZ_JBFTQI010000547.1:0-4922 GCF_056398925.1 Pedobacter sp. 01T416_2 | reverse complement strand
CCACGTAGTTGATCGTTTACTCCTTTTTGGTCTAACATCGCATCTGCCTTAAAAAAAGAAGACCTTAACTCAGAGAAAGCAAATAGAGAGAAATTATGGGCATCCTCACCTTTTTCTTTAAGTGAATAAAAATAAGATAACTGGTTACGGTTGTACAATGTGGTTGACCTATCATTATAGGTATAATTCTGAGACTGGTTAGCATTTAATGCTGCTGGAGAAAAATTATCTTTAACACTAGATACCCCAGTATAGCTCAAATAAGTGCCAATTTTAAAATTTTTAAGCACCTCGTAATCTGCATTAATAGTTGCCGTTGTATTTAAAACCTTACTATCATTATCTGTAGTTAATGCGCCCAATACAGAGTTTACAGACGAATACAATGATGGTGCAGGTAATAACGACGAGGAACTGCCCCCAGTTGCCACCCCCTCGTTCTGCAAGCCATTTCCGCTTCCAGTTTGTTGTTTCTGTATAGAGTTGTATAATGACCCAACCAATTTGAATTTATCACTTGGCTGATACCCCATGTTCATATTCAAATTATAACGGGTATAACCTGTATTTTTTTGGATACCACTTTGATCAATAACACCCAACGCAACTTTATAATTAAACTTAACATCGCCCCCAGAAATATTTAAGTTATGGGTTTGGTTAATTGTAGGTCTATAAAAGTACGACTGCCAATCTGTAGAATTATTGTAATAAGCATTTAAACTATCAGCAAGAAATGGCGTACCATTAATTTTATCTATTGCCTTATATTTACTTGTATCATTACGTAAAATCTGGTCTATTCTTAATAAACGTTCGTCTTTACCTCCAATTACTGTACGTAATTGCGGTACCGTAGACAAAAATGTACTTCCGCTGTAACGTATTATACAATGGTGATGTTGGCGTAAGAAAACTAGAGTTACCCTCTCCACTAACATTAATGTTAGAGATACCACGGATAGTAACAGAGCCCCTAAAACCTGGTGCACCAGTATTATTTTGGATGTTTAAGCCTGCAACTTTACCCTGTAACAGAGAGATCACATCGCCAGCAGGTTGCCCTTGTAACTCTTTACCAGAAATAGTTACTGCAGAACTTGTATTTAATGTTTTGGTTTTGGTTTGGTAACCGGAAGTAATGGTTATTTCTTTTAGTTTAGTATCACTTGATTCAGTTAAAGTAACATTGATAGTGGTTCTATTATTTACTTTTTCCTTTACGGACTGAAAACCGATATAACTGAAAGTTAATACAGCGTTGTTATTTACAGTAACCCTATAACTACCCTCGCGACCTGTTTGTGCAACCACTTTACCATCTACCAGTACAGTTACCCCGGGTAAAGTTTGCTTTGATTTTGTTGAGCCGTCATATACTACTCCATTAACCACAATTTTTTGCTGTGCAAAGGTCTTGCTCTGGAAACCAAAAATCAATAAAAATGCTATGGTGTAAAAATACTTCATTGGAAATATGTTTTGTTTAAATCTATTTGTGTCCATTAATCATTATCAAATTTTGGTCTGTCCCTTAAAAACTGGAAAGTAATTTCCCAATCGCCTTGTTGGTAAATGTTAAAATTCAATGCTACAAAACATTGCTGCAACACATTTCCGAAAGCTTGTCTGTTAAACCTAAACACTACCCTAGCTTGAGTACCAGATAAAGTAGTATACTTTGTTGGATATGCACTTAATGGAATTGGATAAGCCGCATCGAATTTTACATATTTATCTGTTTTAACCATGTTAAACCCGTGTACCAAATTAGCCCAATCTGTAGCAGCAAACTTGTTAGGATCTATAGGATTAGATAAGGTATCTGTGAATTTGAAAGTTAAGCTATTGCCACTTCCATTTCTCTTAAATACAACACGTACATCAGATCCAGCGTTTAAAGGCTGACCACGCTCTCCTGTAATATTTACACCACTTGGAGATACCGAAACATTGGGGCTTTGTCCAATAACCGGATCTAAGTTTGATGGTTCATATGGGCGTTCCTTAAAAGGCAATAGTCTTAAATTTTGATAGTATTTCCTACCCCCAGAATTAGACATTTCGACATCGAAAACATAACCAGAATCTGGTTGTGCTTTTATTTGATTTGAATTGGCTGACGCCCACATTAAAAACTCTCCCGAATGAGGTCTTATCTCAAACAATTGATGATTTTCTAAGGCTCTTTTAGCATCAATTTCAGCAATTGATTTTTCTGTCCCATCATAGGCTTGTTTCCAAACCATTACGGGATAAAAAGCCGTCAATTCTGGTGCTGGCTCGCCTGTAAATGTCCTCATATTTACAATCTTAAAATCTAAAGGACGACTAGAACTACCGTATTGAAAGTTATTGCTAAATAAAGTATTTCTTCCCAACACTGGTTTATAGACGTATTGGGTAAATTGCGAATTGTTAGCAATAGAAAGCCGTGCATCAGGCAAGTTCTTTTTGCATGACGAGAGCAGACCAATACTGCTAAGCAATGCTAATGCTATTTGTAAAGCATATTTAATATTTTTCATTAGAATATATTTGTTTTTTAATGGTTATGAAGCTATCATGGGCAAATTTTCTTGCTGTTGAACAGCTTCCCCATGATGGTGTCATCATTTTTTTCTTACGTTAATTATCTAATCTTACAGTAAACTCATCAAATCCGAAATTATGCATTGGAGTAAGGATGTTTATGGTTGCATTATTGGTTTTAATATTAACAGCATCAGTAGTTGTATTAACCCAATATTTAGTAAAAATAACACCCTTTGGATCGCTAAAAGTTAATTGTGCAGCCCCCCCGCCTACATAACCAGAAGAGCTTAACTTTACATATTTAATATGCATGAGATAATTAGAACCAACCGACACTTGATCAATACCATCTATAGTTTCCTTGTAATCATTAGTTGTTTTATTATCCTTAAGAATGTATTTGCAAGTCATGTACAATAACTGAGCAGGATCTGCATTGTCTAAATCAATCAATGATTTTCCTTTTGCTATTCTTTGATCATTCAAGTATTTCAATGCGGTTTCAAAATTTTTATTTACCGGAACAAACAAGGTTACTTTTTCATTTTTTAGTGTGTTAACTAAATCTGGATACTTATCTACAACCGATAAAAAAATATCGAATGTTCCTTTTGGTTGTGCTTTAAGGTATTCGTAAGCCGAACCGTTAAAGCTTTGTACCGTATTCACATAATCATGATAAGGTGAATCGCTTTTTTTACAAGCTCCAAAACATAAACTTAGCACAACTAATGCGAACAAAATGTGGTATTTATATAATCTATTTTTCATGTATTTTTTTGCTATATGATTATTGCCAATATGAATTTTGAGTAATTAATGAATTCGCATTAATTACATCTTGCGATACTGGCCAATAAACCCCTCCTGCAGCTTCAAACTGTTTAAAGGTCATTGGCGTACCATTTTTAGTGGCAAAAACACCATTAGTATTTTTAATTCTGTTCAATCTCACAATATCGTACCATCTCCAGCCCTCTCCCATTAATTCTCTTCTTCTTTCTGCAAAAATGGCATCAAGAATTGGCACAGTAGATGAGGCTAAATAAGCCGTTCCTCTTTTATTGGTAGATACATTTAAAGCATCAATGGCACCGTTTCTATCCCCAAGTACAGCTAAAGCCTCAGCCCTTAGCAAGGTAATCTCTTCTAAACGACTAATTACGCATGACGAGCTATACATCATCACATCACTAGTTTTTTGAGCTCTATTAATAACCTTTATTTTGTTAAAAATTGGTAATTCTGATTGATAGTCATAAAAATAATTGGTTCTATATAGCTTAGTTACCGGATCAATACTGAAACGTAAATCTGATGGATCAGTAAATGCCTTATTGATAGTATCCTTTGGCACAAACATTTCTGGCTGGGCTTTAGGGATAAAGGGCTCGGCCAATGTTAGTTGTTCTATGTGACCATTCGCAGACGTCAATCCATTAATATTCTCAAAAGCAAAGCCTACTATTAAGCTTGACCTTTTAAAAGCAAACGGATTGGTAGCTCCATTGTCATTTTCCGTCAATGCATCCATACTAAGATAATCTATGTTATAAGCTCCATCTCCATTTACTTTTGTTTGATTATCTAAAACGTATTTCGAATAATTAGCCACATCTAAATAATTACCTTGCCAAGCAGCTATATGTGCCAATAAGGTATAAGCAGTTAATCTGTTAAACACGATACCATTCCATGAACTCCAACCACCACCATAATATAAGCCAGGCAATATTGGATCGGTACCTCCATATCTAAACGGCAACACTTGAGCAGCAGCTAACAATTCATTGGTTGCAAATGCTAAAACTTTCTGTTGTGAGGTTCTAGGTAATTGAACAAATTCGCCGTCATGAGAAGAGGTTAACAAAGGTACATCTCCCCATATTCTACTCATATAAAAATAGGCTAAAGCTCTTAGTGTTCTTGCTTGTGCAATATCTGCCCCATTATTCAATACAGTATAACGTGGGTCTAATTTTAAAATCTCGCCAGAACGTTCTATATATAAACTAGCCGCATTAATGGCGGCATAAAACCTACGCCAATTAGTAAGCCTATTAATTACAGGGTACGATGCATTTAGCTGTCCGTTTACAATTGCTTTTAAATCGGCACGATTCGTGATTTGGAAATCGCCCTTACGCAAATCGCCCATTAACCAATGTCCATTATCAGAAACCGTTGCCGAACGTAACAAACCGTAAATAGACAACAAATTGGCCTTAGCGTCTTCTAATGTTTTCCAGTTGGTTTCTTCAGTAGATAGTCTTGTCGATTGTACATCATCAATCTTTTTACAAGAAAAGTTCCCTAAACCAACCAGTAGCACAATAATTCCAATTGAAATTTTGTTGAGACTGTTCCTTTTATTGATCGTGTTATTC
>NZ_JBFTQI010000546.1:0-4037 GCF_056398925.1 Pedobacter sp. 01T416_2 | reverse complement strand
ATTCAAATCAGATAACGTATCGCAAGAGAGCCAACTCGTTTACCTGAAATCCAGGTTTGAAAAATCAACTTCAAAGGATGCATGGGTATTGGAGCAGATCGACAATAATAAGCATAAACTTAAGTTGCTGGACATCAATAAACAACAGGAGTCGTATCAGCAACAGCAGCAGGCATGCGAAGATGCATTTAAGGAAGCCCGTTTTATCCTTGCTCAAGAACCGGACATTAGCCTTTATCAGGATATCTATCTGGATGAACCCAAAGAGGAAGAAAAAAATTATGCTGTGAGCAAAAGCGTTTACGAAAATAAATTTGATGAAACCGTAGCCGCCCATGCCCCAAGCGAAAGCTACCGCTTCAACATGGTCAAAAACTACCTTGAACTCTGTACAGCTGTTTTGCCCGACGCTTTCTTAGAGGGTAACATTGATAAAGATACCTCGATTGATGTCATCTGGGATTACCTTTCCAAAATCAATGACAAAAACAAAAGCTTAAACAACCGAAAACTCCTTAAAATTCGCGACATATTAGATGAGGTAGCGGATGAGGTGAGTAAGAGGGAAGATACCGTCCGCCAAATTCATAACTTTCTGGACAACGGTGCGCGGGAAATTACCGGTGGCCACCGCGCATATTTAAAACCCAATTACCAAAACTGTTATCCCAAAGGCTGGATAAACGATTACATAGAAAAGCTAAGCCAGGAAAATACCCTTTTTGCCACCGGACAGACACTAGCCGAACTTCTTAATGATAGCGTGAGCCTTGAAGAAAAAATGATCAATGCCTTTCATGCTTTTGGCGGGCATAAGGGCACTAAGCCCAAAGTGGAAGACTTGCTTAATCCCAATTCCTATTTCGATCYGATTTTCAAAATGGAGTCCCAATCCTCGGGGAAAACCAATATCGGAAGTACCGGGCAGGTGTATGCTGCTATCGCCTTACTTTGCATTGCCAGACTATCTCTGGTGAATAAAAGTTCTTTCACTAAAAACCCACCACCAGGAATACGCTTTATGCCGATAGATGAGGTGGAAGGCCTGGGCAGTAATTTTGACTTGCTATACGATATTGCAAGGGACTTTGATTACCAGATCATCACCATGGGCATTAAACCCTTTGGTAAATTCATTGATGGAGAACAGTATATCTATATGCTCAGTAATAATAAAGACGCTACCGAGGATGTTAACTTCCAGCCTTACGCCATTTTTTGTGATGCAGACCAAAATTTTTAACCCAAAACAAATTACAGTGAACCTACTTCAGATCGCTATCAACTGGCCGCAACTAAAAGCCCTTCAACAAATTTACCAGACAGGCCAGACCAAATCCAAGCTGTTCACCAATCCCTATATCAACCACCTAAGAAAAGACAAAAGAGTGCTACGTTATAAATCTGCAAACAGAAACATCATTGAGGGCACAGCACTGTTCAAGAGTTTTTATGAGCAGCACTTTTTAGCACCTTACCAGCGCTACCTTTCTTTTTTCGAGCAGACCCAAAGCCCTTCGGATGGTAGGAGGCCCTACCGGATTTATGATCTGGAGACTTTAATCTACATCCAAAAAAACAGCCTTGAACTCAGCGAAAACCTTACCACGGAGCGGACCTTTTCGAGCCAGCTCTTCAACAGCTCAAAATATTTGGAAAATAACGCCAGCGTTAAAAATGCCGTGCTAAATATCCTACAAATTGAACGGTTTCCAAAAAGTGATCCCAAAAACCACATCTGGCGGTTAAGTGTAGATTGTCCAAACCCTGTTTGCATCCTGCTCTGCGAAAACCTGGATAACCTTAAGTGCCCCGATATTGCTTTGGAGCTTGGGGTGGAACTTTGGTACGTCGGCGGAAACAATACTGGAATTCTAAATAATCTCTCGGTTGACAAACTCAAATTGCCCATATACTATCACTGTGATTGGGATTATGATGGATTGAGGATATACGGCAACGTTCACCAGATTATGAGTACAAAAGGCAAGGCCATCGGGCTCCTCGAGCCTGCAGATCCCTCCAAACGCCTACCTGTAGATTCCCCATATCACTATAGCCAATGGAAAAAGGATAAAATTTTCTCAGGGCTAAACCAGCAGCTATACACTATAAGCCAACAGGAACTAATTAGCGGGCTTATCAGCGAAAACCAGTGGATTGAAGAAGAGGGGCAAGACTTCGAACAATTATTAAGGTTTAATAGCTGTTTGCCCAGCTAAAAAAGGCCATCGGAAGTTTTTAACGATAAAACCTAACTAAGGCATTTGACTTTGCTGATCGCGATGCGACTACGCATCCTTGGCGATTTCGTTCATCGCAGCTATTTTTTTCTTGTTTATTTATCTCTTTAATGCCATAAAGGTGTTGTTTTTGTGCCCTATCGTGTTACCAATTGGGGTATCGCTGTACTGGTAGGTGAAAATGGTCTTGAGTTATTTCGTAGCTGTGAGGTAGATAGGGCGAATCTAAATGTTTATCACACAATTGATATGAGATGTTTTAGGATTACAAGCTTTAACCCAGCTATTGCTTTTCTACCAGGCCATTAAGATATGTGTCTAAAAGTAGCTGTTGATCCTTGGCAGATTTACCCTCAAAATTTTTCGCGAGTTTTGCCTGTAAATCCGGATCTTTTGTCAGGGTCTTCAACTTATCTTGAAGATTTGCTTTGGGTTTTAATCCCGTCAACAGGGCAATTTCGTCTTTCTGCGAAATAAACGGTTCATACAGCTTATTATAGCCCCGCCCAACAGCGCCCTGAAACATGATGAGTTCTGGATTCATCTCTTTTTTGGTGCCACTTTTTAAAGTGTGTGTAGTGGCAATACCAGGATAAGGGTCAATATAAAATATTTCTTTTATACCCAGTTGAAATGCTTTTTTGGAACACAACTCACATGGGCTTGCAGTGGTAAATAGTTTGCCACCCTTAATACCAACACCTCCAAATTTGGTTATCTGCATCATTGCATTTTCCTCCGCATGCAGTGACCGGGTGTGCACCTGATTTTTTTCGCCTTCAAAGGCATTATGAAAATCCCTAAAGCAGAAGTTGCAAATTCGTCCATCTAGGTTTTCAATCTCTGCATTAGTAAACTCCTTAGTCGCTTTTTCCTTGAAGGTTATTTTATCATCATAATTATTCCCCGATCTCTCATAATCAGAAAACATAAATGAATTTTCACCACGGACTAAATGCCCCAAGTCCCGAAGCCCACATGGTACCTGATGCTCCGGCACATCGTTCCATCCAATGGCTTTTATCGAATATTGCTCATCGGTAACTACCGCACCGACCTGTCTTGAAATGCACCCGGAGTTTGACTTTGCGTTGTAGGCCACCTGCATGAAATGTTCATTCGTCGACGGAGTAATCAGTCCAGGCTTTTTTATTAGCGCAACGAGCTTGATGATCTGGTCGGTATAGGGTACATATTTTTTGTCAACCTCTTTGGTTTCTCCTTCTATGAAAATATGATAATCGCACTTCTGAATGCAATGTTCAATATCAGGACTATAAAATTTCCCCGCCTTAAAATCATTGGTTTTGAATTCTGCATCATCAAGATATGTAAGCGCGAGGTTATCCTTCTTCTCATCATGCCCATACTTCCTGTTGGCAGACGCAATACTTTTTTTTCTTTCTTCTTCTGTTTTATTAGTGGCAACCATGTAGAAAGCTGAGAATTTTTCTTTAAAATACATGATTTCTAGAGAATTTTTTAAAGAATCAATCACAAATCTGGTGGGCATTTTGGACTTTGATCGCCAGGCTTTAATTATCCTGTTGATAGTATTGGCTACTGTATTGATGTGCTCAAGCCTGAAATTCTCTTCTCCTTTCTTAACTGTACCGTTTGCCCTGAGGTATAGGGCCGTGTCATGCGTAAATCTGGTGCGCTTGACCATATTATAATCGTTCAAAATTTTATAAAAATCTTTGCAGAATTCAATGAAGCCGCTTTTAAAATATAACTCATACACCATTTCCTTATCCTTGAGTTGCTCCTTCAACTCACCTCCTGAACATAACG
>NZ_JBFTQI010000545.1:0-4044 GCF_056398925.1 Pedobacter sp. 01T416_2 | reverse complement strand
CTATCTGAACCTCGCAAAGGCTTAAAGTGGAATGTTTCTGTAAACGCCGCCACTAACAAATCTGTATTGAAAGAACTTTCTGGTAAACTTAAAGCCTTTAACGCTGCATTAAATACGAATAACGCCAATCAGACTTCCGAAAATGCACAGTTCATTGAGGGGCAGTCGACCACGGCTATTTATGCGGTAAGGTCGCTAGGCATTGATCCGGTTACTGGCCAGGAAGTTTACCTGAAAGCAGATGGTACCCCAACATTTGTGTGGGACGTTAATGATAAGACCTATGTTGGCGATACCCGCGCCAAGTGGACAGGTGCCATCAATTCAAACTTCCTATATGCAGGTTTTGCCTTAAATTTTAGCTTCAATTATAATTACGGTGCTGATCTGTATAACAGTACATTATTAAACCGGGTAGAGGCCGTTGATGCACGCAACAACGTAGACCGAAGAGCGTACGACCTGGGTTGGACGGGACCTGGAAGTTTGAGCCCATACCGTAGAATTACAACCTTCCCGACACCAACAAAGCTTACTTCACGCTTTGTTCAACGCGATAATAACATTCAGCTCAGCTCAATTAATTTGAGTTATCAGTTCAAAACCGCATTGGTAAAAAAGTTAGGCTTGCAGAACCTTAGTGTTAGTGCCACTACGAACAACCTGGGCACCTTTAGCTCCATTGAAATTGAACGTGGTACAGATAATCCTTTTGCCAGAGAATATACATTCGGCTTAAGTGCAAGATTTTAAATTCAAAAGATAAATTCATATCCCAATGAAAAGAACAATATTAATTATAGGAATTCTGGCAATAGGTGCGATGTTTTCCGGTTGTAAGAAATTTTTGGATGTACAGCCCAAAACGAGTCTGTCGGAAGAACAGCTGTTTACTTCAGAAGTTGGTTTTCAACAGGCTTTATCAGGCGTATACGGACAATTGGCTGGTAGCAATCTTTACGGAGATAACCTTTCTATGGGCTTTGTTTCTGCCCTGGCACAAAATTATTCAACACTCAATACCAGCGCAGGTATTTCGTTGCAACAAACACAACTCTTAAACTATGCTTCAACGGAAGTAGCAGGATACACCAATGCCATCTGGTCTTCCAGTTACAGTGCAATTGCTGCAGCAAATAAAATAATTGCAAATACAGAAACAAACCGTTCTGTACTAACCAATAATTCATATGCACAGCTGCGCGGTGAAGCCTTAGCTTTAAGGGCGTTTATACATTTTGATTTATTACGTATGTTCGGTCCTGAATATACTGCGGGTGCTAATTTAAAAGCCATCCCTTATAAAAAAGATGTAAACGAAAACGCAATTATACCTGCTACAACTGCTGACGTGGTCAAATTTGCTTTAGCCGATCTGAAAGAGGCTGCAGATCTGTTGCTAACGGTTGACCCGATCGTGACCAGCGATTTGAGGAGCAGACGGAATAAATTGAATTATTACGGCGTAAAAGCATTGGAAGCAAGAATAGAGCTATATAGCGGCGATAAATCAGGCGCTGCTGCCGCTRCAAATGTAGTGATCAGTTCGGGTAAATATACGTTCGTAACCCAGGCTGCGGCCGGTGCCATTAGCTCAGGATTGGTGGTACGCGACCGCCTATATTTCAATGAGCAGGTATTTATGATCAGGGTTAGGGATATATTGCCAACTGTACAGCGTTACTTCAGATTTAGAGGTACTGTAGATCAAACCCTTACGCGTACCCCTGCTAACTTTGCTACTTTGTACGAAACTTCATCGGGCGGTGGTACAGACATCAGGTTCGTTTACCGTTTAGAGCAGGATGGAGGAGGCTTGTTCCCATCTAAGTTCTGGCAAGCCTCTACCGCTACCACTACAATTACCGATAATTTATTAGATCAGTATGTACCGGGCATACGTCTTTCAGAAATGTACTACATCCTTGCTGAAACTGCAGAAACACCAGCTATAGGCGTTGGGCATTTAAATACGGTGCGCCAAAACAGGGGGCTTTCCAATCTGGCAACAACGCTCAGCGCTACAGATCTTACAGCTGCAATCACCAAGGAATACCAGAAAGAGTTTTATGCAGAAGGCCAGTTGTTTTTTTACTATAAGCGTATTAAAGCACTAAGAATGCAATTCCGCAACATCAACATGACCCCAGCGGACTACAAACTCCCGATTCCAGATGCTGAACTTCAATTTAACCCGAATTATGGAAACTAATCAAACTCGTATTATGAAATACTTATCATATATATTGATAGTAGCCTGTCTTTTTTCCTGCAAGAAAGAAGCAGTCGATACCTATCAGGGAAGGGATGGCATAAGTTTCTTTGCCTACACTTACGAACTTTTGCATACCACTGCAGTAAGAAGCTACTCTTTTGCGCTGCAAGCGACTCAAAAGCAAAGAGACACCTTATTTATACCAATGCGTATCACCGGGAAGTTATCCGATAAACCGCGCACGGCGCTGCTGAAAACGGCTCAGGGAACTACCGCAACTGCAGGCGTAGATTTTGAGCTGAAAGAATTCACTGTTCCGCCGGGAGCATCCACATTTAAGTATCCGTTGATATTGATCAATTCTACTGGAATGGCCAATAATGTTTACAGGATTGTACTGGAGCCCACAGAAACTAAAGACTTTACTTTAGGTACTTTTGGACAGACACCTGCTATTAACATCTTTACGGAAGAAAACTTCAGGTATCTGAAGGTTGATGTAACCAGTCAGTATATCGAACCTGCTTATTGGAGCATCTATCTCCTTGCTGATTTCGGGGAATTCAGTGCCGTAAAATACAAGTTCATGGTGAAGACTTTGGGTATAACCGATTTTTCTTACGACAAGATTGGTTCTGACGGTTTACTGAACTTTCCGGTTACCTTAAGGAATGCGCTGGCCGCTTACGAGGCTGCAAATGGTCCATTGTTAGATGAGAACGGTCAACAGATATCGTTCCCTTAATTTAAAATATTATGCATTTAAAATACCTTTTAAAGCTCATCCCGGTTTTTATTGTAATCATGTTGGCATTTGCTGCCTGTAAAAAAGACAATCAATCGTTTAAATATGAGCAAATCAACGACATTAAGATTACTGATGCAATAACCGCYTTTACGGTTCCTCAACTGGATTCGCTGATCATCACACCAACATTGGCCCAAACAATGCCCGAAGGTGATTCATTTACTTATAGCTGGACAATTGATTCGACAACGATTGCCAAAACTAAAAATTTACGCATTAAAGTAACTTTAAGTCCGGGCACGTATTCCATAATTTACAGAGTGACAAGTAATAAAAATGGTATTTACACGCTGAAGCGTTATACCATCACAGTAAATGGTGTTTATCCGGATGGCTGGTATGTGCTCAACAGCAAGGATGGAAAAGGCAAAGCTTCTTTGATCCGTACGGATGATGTGATTTTTGAGAACCCTATGGAAGTAGCCAACAATAAAACCTATCCGGGAAAACCATTGGCCTTATACAATTTTGGAAAAGGCGGTTTCTTTTATTATTTCACTGATCAAAATGTGTATCGTTTTAACATGAACGACTGGTTAGAACTTGGTGATAAAAGTTCGATACTTCCTGGTTTGGCAACACCGCTTCCATTTAAAACTGCACCGGCATTTATCATGAATACCTCAAAATTTGAGCAGTATATCGTTGCAGACGGGAGTTTGTATGTTGGCGTTTCAGGAACAAACTCAGAAAATCTGAAACCCCTCTCACAACGCATTCCAGGCAATTATGATTTATTCCCGGGTGTTTTTCCAGGCAATTTTAACACCACCTATTTTTACGATAATGCAACAATGAGTTTTATGCAGATGGGAATTTTGTCAAGAGTCCTTGAGCCATCGCCTGCAACACCATCGAGACCTTTCGATATGGCAAATGTAGGTAAGAAAATGATTGCTTATGATCGTGGCGTAACAACCTTATCCCAGGAAGGTATTGAGTGGTATTACATCATGGAAGACAATAATGGTCGTTACCTGATGTCGTTAACAGGCGACTCAGACAACAGTTTCCCTGGCGT
>NZ_JBFTQI010000544.1:0-4048 GCF_056398925.1 Pedobacter sp. 01T416_2 | reverse complement strand
ACGAAAGCGAGGCTAAAAAACTCGTTTCAAATTAAGATTGTTATTCTCAGGTGCGGAGAAATTAAAAAAGCGAACAAAACAAAAAAGTCCCGGCAATAACCGGGACTTTTTATTTTATTTCTTTTCGACTTAAAAATTAATTGGTAATTCTACCTGCGTTCTGTCCCAGCCAATAACCAGGTTTGCACCTCCCGTAATCTCTGTAAAGGTTAGAGAGAAATATTCGATCGGTTTAGCCATGGTTTTAACCGGAACATTTACACGAACAATATCTTTAGCCTGATTGTAAGTAAAAGCACCCCATTTATCGGTTTCGCTATTTACAATAATCGTCCAGGTATCTTTGTTTGGAATGGCGAATAAGCTATAGGTACCTGCTTTGATTTTTCTGCCGCCAATGCTTACTTTTTTGAAGAAACGAACTTCTGTACTTTCGTTGGCTCCAAAACGCCAAACGTTTCCATACTGTTCTAAAACGCCAAAAATATCACGTCCTTTTTTCTGTGGGCGCGAATAAACAATCTTTATAACCGGTTTTGTTGGGTCTCCAGCCTTTACCTTTGGGGCATTAAGGGGAAAATAAACAATATCTGCAGGACTTGGGTCTGCAACAGGAAATTTTACTTCAGCGGTAAGGGCCTGTTGAGCCTTTACGCTAAAACAAAGAAGAGCGAAAACAACAATGAAGATATTTTTCATTTGTAGGTTTTTGTTTTCAGTAGCGATGAGCAATCATGATTTTACGGCTATTGGTAAAATCATAACGGTCTCATGTGCTGTGGAATTAAATTTTTTAATCCTTAAAGGATCTAATTGTATAAAGGACTAAAAACTAGTATTTTCTTCCTTTTACGATAGCGTTTAAAAATAAGCCTGCTGTTAACAAACCTAAAACACCACCTAACAAAGCGAAAATGTAGTTTTGCGTAATGATTGCTCCAGTTAAAACTCCGAAGAATAAACCTAAAGCATAATATAACCAGTTGAAATTATTGCTGCTGTTCTCTTGTACACTCATGTTTTTTGTTATTTGGAGGCAAAGTTAATATTTATTTTAAATTTTAATTTGTCATTGTACCCAATATTCTAATTAATTATCAATTCTAGCCAATTTATAATCAGCCTTTTTCAGATAAGTAATCAATTCTGCCAACTTGTTATAAAATTTATCAGTTCTTCTGGCACCGGTACCGATGTGCAACAGCAAGATAAAACCATTTAAACCATTGGGTTTTGTTTCGTTAAAAGTTGTAATCGATTTGTATATCTCATCGCTCGATCGATAACTTTTTCCCATTTCGGGGTAGGTATAATCAGCATTAGATCGTGTGCCCGGAGTGAAATTAATCAATTGTAAACCCTGTGCTTTGGTCCAGTTGGCTATGGTTTGGTTGTACCATTCGTAAGGAGGCAAAAAATAGCCCGCCGCTTCTTTGTTAATCCCAAAACCTGCCATTGCCTGATAATTGTTACTTAAATCGGTTTCGAAATCTGTTCTTGTAACCAAGAGACTATCGCGTTTATTCCAATCACAGTACAATAAATGCTTATCAGAATGTGGACCGAGATAATGCCCGGCGTTTTTTAGTTTTTTGATCAATGATTGGAAATTAGGGTTCCGATAAAAATTTCCGGTAAGAAAAAAGGATGCTTTAACTTTCTCCCGTGCCAGCACCTTGCTTATTTTTTCGCCGCCATCCGCATATTCGTCACCTGTAAAAACCAGGTAGATTTTCTTTTGGGTAGAATCGCCCCGAATGTTCGCACCCAGGCTATAAGTTTTATGGTCGGGTAGGGGTTTAGCCTGCGCTTCCTTGGCCGCTAGTAAATAAATAAGAGATGCCGTTCCGTCCATTGTGGGTTCATTGGTGCTATAATCTCCATAATCATCGTGGTAAACGGCCAGGTCGCTCTGAAAGTCAGCATATTCATCAGCATCATTGAGTTTGATCCCGATTAAACCTTTATAAATATTAGTGTAAACGGGTCCATCAACCAATCCGCCGTTTATGGGATAATTCTTTAAATGGGTAAAGGCCGAGTGTGGATCGCTTGGTGTATCTCCCCATTGAGGTAAGCCATAAACCATACTCGTTCCCCATGGATTACAGCCAAAAAGCCAATCGAAATTAGCCTGATCCAGCTCGCTATAGGTTTTATCGCCGCTTAATGCCGAGTACCAGCTACACTGTATGGCAAAGGCAACCGTTAAATTATTGCTGCACCAAATAAACGGAACACCACGGTAAAAGGCATTGTTTTTTGCACGGCTCCAAACTTGCTTTATCCCTTGTTGATAATAGTTGATGGCTGTTTTATCGTTCGAATCTTGCTTAGCGATTTCGTAATGACCAAGGTTGATGAAAGGATAATATTGATAATGCGCTGCGGTATCTTTTTGTAGCCAGGGCGTGATGCTTTCTTGCTGGGCGTAGTTTAAGGCCTGTGTCATTTTCTTTTGATCAATCCTTTCTCTTCCGAAATTGAATGATGTTTCGGCGAGTTCCATATCATCAACCCAATTGTCTTCAGCATAAATATAGGGCGATTTTACAGAGGCTGTTTGCGTTACCCCAGGTTTTTGTAATGCAAATTTATAGGCTGTTTTGGCTTTTTTAACAAGTAATCTGGCGTAATTACGATCTACATCTTTAAATAAAACCGATCCTAAATTAAAAGCACTCGTAAATTTAGCTGCAGTAGAGCTGGTACCGGTGGTGTTGTTCATAAATTTGCCCCGCTGCTGTGTTTCGCCGGTAATAAAATAGAGCGGGCGCTCAAAACCTTTTCCATATTGACTGTCTTCTTTTGGAATCCGCATATTGATGTGATCACGGTCATCGGCCAGTTGGTTGAACATGATATTTTTTTGTGGGTGCATTTTCAACAACCAATCCAGTCCCCATTTAGCTTCGTCCAGAACATCAGCAAGGCCGTTTTTTCCATTCAAACCATTCGCCATTTGCCTATCGCTAAACACTTGAGGGAAGTCGCGATAAGCCATTAGTAGGTGATAGGCTGCATTTGCTGAAGTAGTTGAATATTGGAGGTAATCGCTGGCGTCGTGCCAACCACCAGAAGCATCAAAATGTGTACTGTCTTTAATGCCTGCTTTGGCGCCATATAAAACAAAGCCATCGTGGGTATGGCAGCTATCCTTTAAGTACGGATTAAAACCGCTCCGTTGCTGGCGCATATATTGTAAACAGAAATCTGCTGCACCTTTATACACATCGTTATTGATCAACAACAGGGGAGAAACAATACCATTTGCCCTGAGGTAGTAACTCCCTGCACTTTTAAAATCACTGAAATTCAATCGGGCGGTTTGGCTAAAAGGACCATAGCTGCCGAAGTTTTTAATATTGGTTGAGGTATAAACAATTTTATTGGTTTCCTTTTCTACAATTTCGAATTGGGTAGGAATTTCGCCTGTTTTGCTTACCCATACTGCAACTTTAATACTTTCGGTGGGGTAACCGAGCAAATTGATTCTGATCCAACTCTGTTGGACTTTTCTTTGGTTACCAATAAATGAACATAAGAACCATAGGGCAAATGAGAAAGTTGTGGCTAAAAAGAACTTATTTTTCATTGTGACTGATGATTATTTCATTTAAAAATAGGGTTTTATCAAGATAATGTAAAAGAAGTGGGTAAACATTTGGAAATTAATCAATCGTTTGATTAATTTTGTGTCGTTAAAAAGAAATGAAAACAGAAAAAGTAGATAAAAGACAGGCCATTCTCGAGGCAGCTGAAAAGCTGTTTTGCGAGACCGGGTATGAGGGTACCTCCACCCGCCAGATTGCCAAGGAATCTGGAGCAAACATGGCGATGATAAATTATTATTTCGGTTCTAAAGAAGGGGTTTTCGTAGAGATTATGAACGAGCGTATTGCTGGTTTTGCTTCTCAGTTAAAAATCATCAATGAAGATAAGATTTCGGCATTAGAAAAATTGCACAGGGTTATAGAGGGCTATGTAAATAGGATACTGAATAACACTGCGTTTCATAAAATGATGCACAGAGAGCTTTCTTTAACTC
>NZ_JBFTQI010000543.1:0-4051 GCF_056398925.1 Pedobacter sp. 01T416_2 | reverse complement strand
ATGCTGTATAGTCCATAGTCTTCAGTCCGTAGCCTGAAGTCGATTAACCGCATCTACCAATGAACCATTGACTAATGAACAAATGAACTACCCTTCGATCCACCTCACCTTTTCTTCCATCGAAGTTCGGTTAGGCGCCCAGGGTTTTTCGTTATGATAGCCCATGTAAAATAAGCCAATGCACTTTTCATTTTCACCCAGGCTTAAAAAATCACCTAAATTATCAATTAAAGGTGGGGAGCTCCAATAGACACCTACCTGCAGGCTTTCGGCAGTTAAGGCCATATTTTGAACAGCACAGGAAACGGCCGCCAGCTCTTCCCATTCGGGTATTTTACCACTCACCTGCATATTGATGGCAATGATGCAATCGGCCTGACCCGTTTTTTCGGCGAAGCTGTCGTATTTTTTCTGTAAAAACTGTTGCGGACTAACCAATTCCTTATATAATTTACCCAGTTCTTTACCAAGTTTTGTTAATCCCGCTTTTCTGATCACGACAAAACGCCAGGGCTGGGTTAATTTGTGTGTTGGTGCATAATTGGCAGTCTCTAAAATCTGGTTGATTACCTCAACCGGAATTTCTTTTTTTATATAGCTTGCAGGAAAAATACTGCGACGTTCTTTTATAACTTTTGAAACAATATCGTATGTTGTACTCATTTGGTAAAAATAGCTAAAAGCTGAAAGACTAAAGCTGAAAGAGAGAGAGAAATTCGACCTCTAATAAAAGATTTGACGCTATGCTAACTGAAAACTTCAAACTGTGAATTGCAAACTGTCAACTGCGAACTGATAACTGCTTCCTGATCTGTTTAACCTTTGCAAAAAAACCTATGCTTTCTTTATCAACCAGAAAATCCATCGTCTGCAAAAGTTCTTCTCTTATCCAATTGTGTTTGGCATTTAAATTGGCTAAGATGTTTAAACAATGTGATTTTACAGCTACTGGGGTCTTCTCATCAATTAACCAGGCAAAAACAACTGCTACCAAATGAGATCGGTATCATAACCGGCAAGAATCTTTTTAATTTCCATAGCGGCATTTTTCTTCGTCATAAAGGCCAGGATTTTAACATAATGCCTCAATGCCGATAAATTGCTTTGTTGCGGAAATTTCTCCAAAAAATAAAGCGCATAGGGCAGAAATCTTTGCTGGTGGTTAGTAAATACATTTTCTAAAATCCATGCGGCCCTAAAACCAATCTGTTCGTCATGATAGAAACTTAAATCGATCAGATCTTTCACCGAAAAGGTGTCTTCTGAGGCAATTGCGGCTAACTTTTCTACTTTACTTTTCTGARGGGTTGTTTTTATAGTTTCGAGCAAGGTATGATTTGGCATGGGACTAAAATAAATATTTTACGACAAATTACCTTGAGATTGGTCGTCATTCCCAACTTGATTGGGAATCTAAGTGCTATATGTAGCTTGCATTAAGATTCCCGCATGCGCGAGAATGACGTACTCTTAGTTTAATTTTCTTATTAAGTTTTAATTTTCCGGAACAAAATTTTAAGCCATTGGCCAAAAGCTTCTCCCCTTTGTAAAATAAACCCGGTAGTAGCGAACACGGAGTGCAGCGAAGTAAAGCGGATAACGGGACTGCTTACCAAAAAAAGAACAGAACCCTCCATTTTCCAGTCTACCAACATTCAGATTTCCAACAATCAAGCGTCTTCTGCCTTTTTACCCTCAACCTTTTTGCGTATCTTTGCGGCTTATTTCAATTATAGCATGATTTCAGTTTCTAATTTATCGTTACGATACGGCAAACGCACATTATTTGAAGATGTTAACCTAAAGTTTACCCAGGGCAACTGCTATGGCGTAATTGGGGCTAACGGCGCAGGTAAATCTACTTTTCTAAAAATTTTATCGGGAGAGGTAAACCAAACTTCTGGTAGTGTGGCTTTTACTCCAGGCGAAAGAATGGCGGTTTTAAAACAAAACCACTACGAATTTGATGAGTTTTCGGTATTAGAAACCGTAATGATTGGCCATAAAGAACTTTATGCCATCATGAAAGAGAAAGATGCCATTTATATGAAAGAAGATTTTTCGGAGAAAGATGGCGAACGTGCCGGAGAGCTTGAAAATCTTTTTGCCGAAATGGATGGCTGGAACATGGAAAGCAATGCTGCAACCATGTTGAGCAATTTGGGCATTACCGAAGATAACCACTATAAATTACTAAAAGAGCTAGACAATACGCAGAAAGTACGTGTGTTATTGGCGCAGGCCTTATTTGGTAATCCCGATATTTTATTACTGGATGAGCCTACCAACGATTTGGATATCGAAACCATTGCCTGGTTAGAAAACTTTTTGGCCGATTACCAGAATATTGTATTGGTTGTATCGCACGATAGGCACTTTTTAGATGCAGTATGTACGCACATTGTGGATATCGATTTCGCCAAAATGAGCATTTACACTGGTAACTATACCTTCTGGTACGAATCTAGTCAGCTGGCATTAAAACAGCGCAGCGACCAGAACAAAAAAATGGAAGATAAAGTAAAGGAGCTACAGGAATTTATCCGCAGGTTTAGCGCAAATGCGTCTAAATCAAAGCAGGCAACTTCTCGTAAGAAGGCTTTAGATAAGATTGATATCACCGAAATTAAAGCATCGAGCAGAAAATACCCAGCCATTATCTTCAATAATACTGGCCGTGAGGCTGGTGACCAGATTTTACAGGCAGAAAACCTGGGTAAAAATGGAAACGATGGTGTTTTGTTCGACAAAATTACCTTTATGGTAAATAAAGGCGATAAAATTGCTGTATTATCTCAGAATAGTTTAGCTACTGCAGCATTTTACGATGTTTTAACGGGCAGAGATACGAACCATAGAGGAGAATTTAAATGGGGCGTTACCATTAGCACTGCAGATATCCCGAACGATAACTCCGAGTATTTTGCCGGTAAAGATGAAAACCTAGTAGATTGGTTACGTGAGTACTCTGGCACCGATGCGGATGAGCAATTTGTACGTAGCTTTTTAGGCCGTATGTTATTCTCGGGCGAAGAGGTACTTAAAAACGTAAAAGTGCTTTCGGGGGGCGAAAAAATGCGTTGCATGTTCTCGAGGATGATGTTACAACAAGCCAACCTGTTAATGTTTGATGAGCCAACCAATCACCTGGATCTGGAATCTATCGAGGCACTGAACAATGGCATGAAAGATTTTAAAGGCGCGATATTGTTTACCTCACGAGATCACCAGTTAACCGAAACTGTTGCCAACCGCATTATCGAAATTACGCCAAAAGGTACTATAGATAAGCTGATGACTTACGATGAATACATTAACAGCAGTGATGTTGCGAAACTAAGAGAAGAAATGTATTCTTAATTCTTCAATTAAAATATTGATTTAAAAGCCACATGCACTCCATGTGGCTTTTTCTTTATAAAAAACACATCAGCTGTAGCGTTTTCCTACCATTAATCGTTTTACAAGAAAAAAGCGTTAATGGCCATTAACCAATTTTGTTCAAAAAATTGATTTAAAACATTAAAATGAAAACGAATTTGAAAAATTTTAGCACTACAAAAATTATACTCTCTCTCTTAGCGATAGCTTTAACCATTACGGCTTGTAAAAAAGATTTTAATAACGACCCTATCGAAGCGGCTGGTATAGGTTTTGTTCATGCATCACCTGGAACAGGCGCGTTGGATTTTATCTTGGATAACCAAAAAATAAACAGCTTTACCTACACTAAAGATTTAGGATACTATGCCGCTTATCCAGGAACAAGATTGGTGGGTGTTGCTAAAAAAGACTCTTTAAAATATTTAACCACAGCTCAAGCCATATTAAAAGAAGGATCATTTTATTCGGTTTTCGTAGTAGATACTTTAAAATCAACAAAACTTTTAATCCTTGAAGATGATTTAAAAGCACCTGAAACTGATAAGGCTAAAGTTCGTTTTGTAAACTTAAGTCCGGGTTCTGCCCCATTTGATTTAGCTATTGCAGGTACAGATGCACCTTTATTTACTGCAAAAGCTTTTAAAGAGTTCACCACTTTCAGTAATAT
>NZ_JBFTQI010000542.1:0-4066 GCF_056398925.1 Pedobacter sp. 01T416_2 | reverse complement strand
ACCTACTGGAAGCCATTAACTGCGTACTAAAAGGCAAAGTATATTATAGTTTTGAAGTATTAAGCTCGTTAAGGAAACCAACACCCAACCAATTTCTAATTACCCGAAGAGAAAAAGAAGT
Source organism: Pedobacter sp. 01T416_2 (assembly GCF_056398925.1). Taxonomy (NCBI): domain Bacteria; kingdom Pseudomonadati; phylum Bacteroidota; class Sphingobacteriia; order Sphingobacteriales; family Sphingobacteriaceae; genus Pedobacter; species Pedobacter sp. 01T416_2. The sequence continues at coordinate 3,945 of NZ_JBFTQI010000542.1, read as the reverse complement.
ATTGTTGCTCATCGCCGAAGGGTTAACCAATGCAGCGATATCAGAAAAGCTTTTCATCAGCGTTCCAACTGTAAACACGCACCGCAAAAGCCTATTAGAAAAACTTGAAGTAAAAAATACAGCCATGCTAATCGGTAAGGCTACAAAACTGGGATTAATTTAGTTCACTTTCTAAATCCTCTATTTGATTCCAAGAAATTCAGGCTAGCAAACCTATAGGCATGAAGTTAACAACATCAAACCAAAAAAGCCCACTTACATTAACCGTAATTCACTAATTACCAATGAATTAAAATAGATAAAATTGATAGGAAAATATTGTAGCCCGTCAGGGTACCCATATGAGGCTCGAACCCAAAATCGACCTCTATCTTCTCTAATCAGCGATTTGAAAATTACCTTAAAAAGAAAAAGCCCTTTAAGATAACTTAAAGGGCTCACGGGTGGCTGATGGGGCTCGAACCCACGACCCTCGGCACCACAAACCAATACTCTAACCAACTGAGCTACAGCCACCGTATTTTTTAGTGTCACAAAAGTACGACTTTTAATATTTCTTGCAAATATTTTTTTCAAAGTTTTTACAACTAATTTTTAATTCCTTAACATTCAATTATTTGAAATTGAAAAAAAAATTCAAAAGCAGATAAAACAAGCTATTTTAAACCTAAAAACATAACTTTACGGCGTTTATGATCGAAATTTATACAGACGGAGCAGCTAGCGGAAACCCAGGACCAGGTGGTTGGGGTACAATTTTAAGGGCAGGACAACACTATAAGGAACTAAGTGGCGGCTTTAGAATGACCACCAATAACCGCATGGAACTATTGGCTGTAATAAAAGGATTAGAAGCGTTAAAAAGTTTAAATCAACAAGTAACTGTTTACTCCGATTCGAAATATGTAGTAGATGCTGTGGAGAAGAAATGGGTTTTCGGCTGGGTAACCAAAAATTTTAAGGATAAAAAAAACAAAGACCTGTGGTTGAGATTCCTGGAACTGTATAAACTTCACAAAGTGAAATTCATCTGGATTAAAGGTCACAACGATCACCCGGAGAATGAGCGTTGCGACCGTTTAGCTGTTTTTGCTTCGCAAGACAAACAAAACCTGGCTATAGATACTTTTTTTGAAGCAGAGAGAAGTAAGATTTAGCCAATCTTAATCAATTCCGCCAACTACATTTAAATCCTCTAGTTTCGTTTCTACATTGGCATCGATCGAGATTGATTTTGCTGTATACAACAACATCATTTCTTCAGCCTTTTCTACCATATGTTTTGACCCGATAAAAATCGGAACCCTTTGATGCAATTCTGTTGGTTCAATATCGAGTATACGATCAAAGCCTGTGCTGGCTTTGCCCCCAGCCTGCTCAATAATATAAGCCATTGGGTTACATTCGTATAACAACCTTAACTTTCCATTAGGCGAGCGTGAAGTGGTTGGGTAAATATAAATCCCACCTTTAATTAAGTTCCGGTGGATGTCGCCAACCATCGAACCAATATAACGCGAAGTATACGGGCGTTTAGTGGCCTCATCTTCTACCTGGCAGTATTTGATGTATTTTTTAACGCCATCTGGAAAGTGAACATAATTACCTTCATTTACCGAATACATATAACCTGTTTCGGGTATTTTCATCTGGGGGTGAGAAAGGCAAAATTCACCTATTGATGGGTCTAATGTAAAACCATTAACGCCCTTCCCTGTGGTATAAACCAACATGGTAGAAGAACCATAAATAATGTAACCGGCAGCTACCTGTTCTGTACCTTTTTGCAACACATCCGTTATACTGGCTCTGCCATCAACCGATTTCCTGCGATAAATGGAGAAAATAGTGCCCACAGCTACATTTACATCTGTATTGGATGAACCATCTAAAGGATCGATACAGACGATATACTTGGCGTTTTGAGAAACCGGCGATTCGATATGGATAATTTCATCTTCTTCTTCGGTAGCTACAATACAGCATTCGCCGCCACTGGTTAACGCAGCAATAAACTGTTCATCAGCATAAACATCTAGCTTTTTTTGCTCCTCACCCTGAATATTGGTGGTTCCCATATCGCCTAAAATATCAACTAAACCGGCTTTATTAATTTCGCGGTTTACAATTTTTGCAGCTATACCAATATCCCTTAATAACCTCGAAAGCTCTCCTTTAGCATATGGGAAATCCGCTTGTTTTTCTATAATAAATTGTCCTAATGTTTTAACGCCACAAACCATACTTAGTGTAAATTTTACATTATCTACCCGATAACTCTATAACCTCTAAGGTATGAATATTTTCATCAGTTATGCAAAAACGGATGAGGGTTCTCACTTTGTGCCAACCGTGTTTTCCTGCTGCACCGGGGTTTATATGCAAACATTTTATTTTTTCATCGAACATTACTTTTAAAATATGTGAATGCCCTGTAATAAATAATTTCGGAGGGTTAGTGTATATTTCAGGCTTAACATAAGACGAGTATCTTCCTGGATACCCACCTATATGCGTCATCCAAACATCAACCCTTTCGCAGCTAAATCGATTTTGCTCTGGAAACTCCGCTCTAATCGCACTATCATCTATATTTCCGAATACCCCGCGCAAAGGTTTAAACGCTGCCAAAGGCTCGGCTACATTAGGGCCAAAATCTCCCGCATGCCAAATTTCATCTACACCATCGAAGTGTTTAAAAACCGCATCATCTAAAAAACCGTGTGTATCAGAGATTAAACCTATTTTTTTCATTATGTAAACTTAATTGTGCCCCGTAATTTACAGGACTGGCAAAATCTTTCGACCAATTTTTGCTAAAACAAATCTTCCAACGGTCGACAAATTTTTTAAAAATGGTGATTAAATATTATAAAAAAACACGACAGCGATTATACAATGTTATCATTGTTCCCTACCCCGCCATCCATCCAAAAACCATAAGCTAGAAGGCCAGAAAAAAATCCTTCAGTAATTCTTTATAAGCTGCTGTATGCGCTTTTAAAGATTCATAAATATAAAAATCATTTTCCTTCAAAACCGCTTTACCTTTTTTTAAACAGATCACTTGTCTAAAGGTTGGCTTGCTTTGATCAGAATGAATATGGATCCGCTCTGCAAGCGATAAATTATAATGTGCAGCATTACCTATAACCTCATCAGCTTGTTTAACCGGAAGGATTAACCAAATCATACCTTCATCTGCCAATAACCCGCTCGATTTTTTAATGAGCATGCTAAAAAAGTCTTCATCTGCATGCCGGGCTATTCCTTTCCTAAATTCTTCACTTTTTAAATCATTTACAAAAAAAGGCGGGTTAGAAACAATCAGATCGAATTGCTGAGCATAGTTATATTGTTCAATTGATGTATGGTTAATGGTTAACCGCTCACTGAAAACAGATAATTGAAAATTCTTTCCAGCAGTTTGTGCGGCCTGTTCATCAATTTCTACAGCATGTATGCTTGCATCAGGAAATCGCTGGGCCAGCATCAAGGCAATTACACCAGTTCCCGTTCCAATATCCAATATATTTTTAGGTTTTTCGTGATTTACCATCGCCGCAATTAAAACACCATCCGTGTTAATCCTCATGGCGCAACCCGTTTGGTCGACTTCAAACTGTTTGAACTTGAAAATACTCATCCTAAATTTCGTACAACTCTAAAGGCAAACCATCAGGATCAGCAAAAAAAGTAAAGCGTTTATCGGTAAACTCATCAATACGGATCGGTTCGGTTATTATACCCTGATCATTCAAACGCGAAATCTCTTTTTCTATATCATCAACCTCAAAAGCTAAATGACGTAAACCCTGAGCCTCTGGCCGCGATGGCCTTGCAGGAGGGTTTTCGAAAGAAAACAGCTCGATCTGATATACACCATTTAYTGCAAGATCTAATTTATACGATTTCCTTTCAGCCCGGTAAACCTCGGTAAACCTC
>NZ_JBFTQI010000541.1:0-4088 GCF_056398925.1 Pedobacter sp. 01T416_2 | reverse complement strand
CCCCCAGGCTATATTTTTAAAAGGCGATATGGAAGAATATTCCAAGGCATCACATGATATTACCGAAATTATTGCCGATAAAGTTCCCCTTTTTGAAAAAGCCAGTATTGACGAGCACTATATCGATATGACGGGCATGGACCGCTTTTTTGGTTGTATGAAATTCGCGTCAGAGCTCAGACAAAACATTATCAAAGAAATGGGCTTACCGATTTCCTTTGGCCTGTCGATCAATAAAACCGTAGCCAAAATAGCCACGAACGAATCTAAGCCTGATGGCGAACGGCAGGTTACTTTTCCCGAATTGCGGCCCTTTCTTGATCCTTTGGCGATCCACAAAATTCCGGGTATTGGCCATGCTACCTATAAAAAATTAAGCGAAATGGGTGTTCGTGAAATCCTTACGCTTACCCAGATCCCACAACAGCTCATGTTTAAAATACTGGGGCAGCATGGTTTAAGTTTATGGCAAAAAGCAAATGGGGTCGATCTTTCGCCAGTTGTACCTTATCGTGAAAGGAAATCTATTGGTACACAGGCTACCTTCGAAAGCGATACCATGGATATGGCCAAATTAAAGGCCATTATAACCGGAATGGTTACCGGCTTAACTTTTCAGCTGCGTAACCAGAAAAAATTAACCGCCTGCATTACCGTAACCGTGCGTTATACCAATTTCGAAACGGTTACCCAGCAAGAGCGTATTCCGTATACCTCGCTCGATTCTTTTTTAATCAGTAAAGCACATAGCCTGTTCGAAAAGGTGTATGCAAAACGGATGCTGTTACGGCTGGTAGGCGTAAAGCTTTCGCATCTGGTGAGCGGTTACGAGCAGATTGGCTTATATAATATTGCCGAAGAAGAATATAGTCTTTACCAGGCCATGGATAAAGTACGTAACCACTATGGTGCCGAAGCAGTGGTAAAAGCCTGTATTGTTACCCAGCCACCCCGCGATGAAACGGGGAAAATAATCAAGTACAATCCCCGTAAAAAGAAAATATTGATCGAAAACCAAACAGAAGATGAACAGCAGGAAGTAAGAAAACGATCGAAAATTAGAAGTTTTATGAGTGAAAAAGGAACAATAGGTACTAAATCTTATGATTAGCAATGTTTTTAAATGTCCATTCTTCTTATAGCCTAAAGTATGGCACGCAGCGCATTGACCAGTTAATTGCTACTGCCCGGAGTTTGGGTATCCACCAAATGGTACTTACTGATATCAATAATTCAACTGGTGCGGTAGAGTTTATTCGCGAGTGTTATAAACAAGGCATTGCCAAAGAAGCCGACGAAATACACAAAGGCAATATTCCGTATCAGATTAAACCGGTAGCGGGGATCGAATTCCGGATCGATAACAGGTTGTTGTATGTGGGCATTGCGAAGAATAAAGAGGGAATGCGTGAACTGAATGAATTTTTAAGCCATCACAACATCAACCATATTCCGTTACCCAATGTTCCACCCGAAATGGAGAATGTTTATATCATTTATCCCTTTCAAAAATCTTTTAACCCAGTACTAAAAGCAAATGAATTTGTAGGCATCCGTGCCAAACAGCTCAATCTTTTGTACAAACATCCGCTTTTAAAACAGAAAGAAAAGTTGTTGGTGTGGCATCCTGTTACCGTTAGCGATAAGATTACCTACCGCCTGCACGAATATTTTAGGGCGATCGAGCTTAATACCCTTTTAAGTAAAGTGAACGATGACCAAAAATGCGATCCGGATGAGTTCCTGATTCCAGAAGTAGAACTAACCCAGCAATTTGAACAGTATCCCTTTATTGTTCAGAATACACAGAAACTGATAAACAGCTGCGATTTAAGTGTTTATTTTGAGGATGGCACTACACCTACTTCTAAAAACAAGTTTTTTTATACCGGAGATTTCGAAGGAGATAAAAAAATGCTTCGGGAGTTGGCCGAAGAAGGGCTTAGATACCGTTATGGTGAAAATAATACAGATGCCACTGAGCGTTTGGAGAAAGAACTCCGGATCATCGAACTTAAAAACTTCTGTGCCTATTTTCTCATTACCTTCGATATTGTAAGCTATGCCATGAATAAATGCGGTTTTTACCACGTTGGCCGTGGCTCGGGTGCCAACAGCATTGTAGCTTATTGCTTGCGCATTACCGATGTAGATCCGATTGATCTCGATTTGTATTTCGAACGTTTCCTGCATGAAAAACGGACAAGTCCGCCAGATTTTGACATCGATTTCTCCTGGGACGAAAGGGAGGTGATACAACGTTATATCTTTGAACGTTATCCCAAATGGCATGTTGCTTTTTTAGGCACCATGAGCACTTTTAAAGATCGTGCAATTATCAGGGAAATCGGTAAAGTGCTGGGTTTACCCAAAGGAGAAATAGATAGTTTTACAGATCCCACCAAAGAACGTGAAAATTTACTGAATGTTACTTACCAGAAGTTATTGGCCGTGTACCAATACATGAAAGGAATGCCCAACCAGCGTTCGATTCATGCCGGAGGAATTTTAATTTCCGAAGAACCGATTACTTATTATACAGCCTTGGATATGCCGCCAAAAGGTTTTCCAACCGTGCAATGGGATATGTACGAAGCCGAAGCTATAGGTTATGAGAAATTCGATATTTTAAGTCAGCGGGGTATCGGGCATATCCGCGAAGCCGTGCAGCTCATTAAAAAAAATAAGGGAAAGGATATCGACATCCACGATTTTAAAACYTTTAAAGAAGACCAGAAATTGAACGGTATTCTTAAAGAAGGACAGCCCATTGGGTGTTTTTATATCGAATCGCCGGCTATGCGGCAACTGCTCAAAAAACTCAAATGCGATAATTATCTTACCCTGGTGGCAGCCAGTTCCATTATCCGTCCGGGCGTGGCGAGTTCAGGCATGATGAAATCCTATATCGAACGCTATCACGCACCCGATAAAGTAGTATACCTCTGCGAAGTGATGAAAGAGCGGCTTAGCGAAACCTATGGGGTAATGGTTTATCAGGAAGATGTGATCAAAGTATGTCATTATTTTGCAGGTCTGGATCTTGCCGATGCTGATATCCTGCGCAAAGCGATGAGCGGTAAATACCGGTCTAAACTGGCTTTTGATGAACTGGTGAATAAGTTTTTTGTTTCAGCCAGAGAAGAAGGGCACTCAGAAGAACTCATTACCGAAGTTTGGCGACAGATTTCTTCTTTTGCCGGTTATAGTTTTTCAAAAGCACATTCAGCCTCTTTTGCAGTAGAAAGTTACCAGAGTTTATTTTTGAAAACGTATTACCCCATGGAATTTATGGTAGCGGTACTGAATAATTATGGAGGTTTTTACAGTCGCTGGGTTTACGTGCACGAACTGCAAAAAACAGGAGCAAGGGTGCATTTACCCTGCGTTAACTGTAGCGATGATGTGGTAAATATAAAAGGCGAAGATGCTTATCTGGGCTTCATTGCCGTTCAGGGCTTGGAAGAAAAAATCATCAAAATTATTCCACAAGAACGTGCTGCAAATGGTTTGTATATAGATCTCGAAGATATTGTAAGGCGGACCTGCATCTCATTAGAACAGGCCATTATTTTAATCCGTTTGGGCGCCTTGCGTTTTACCGGGAAAGATCGGAAAACCCTGCTTTGGGATGTGCATAACTACCTTGGGTTTAAACAAAAAAAAGTGAATCATGCCGAGCTTTTTAAGCTGAGTTACAAAACCTATCAGCTCCCCGTCTTGGCCGATTCCGAACTCGAAAATGCTTACACAGAATTAGAGTTATTGGGATATCCGCTTAATTATAAAATGTTCGATTTTTTAAAAACACCTTATCGTGGTGATGTGATGGCGGTAGATCTGCACACACATTTGGGTAAAACGGTAAGAATGGTAGGGAGCTATGTTTGCGAAAAAACGGTACATACCATTAAAAACACCAAAATGTGGTTCGGTACTTTTTTAGATGCCAACGGCGATTTTTTTGATACGACCCATTTCCCCAATAGCACACCCATGTATCCTTTTAAAGGAAAGGGCTGTTACCTTATTTTAGGTAAAGTGGTAGAAGATTTCGGCTTTCAGAGCATCGAAGTTTTAAAGTTCGC
>NZ_JBFTQI010000540.1:0-4093 GCF_056398925.1 Pedobacter sp. 01T416_2 | reverse complement strand
AGGATGGCGTGTGCATTCGCTAAATTGGTTTAAGGAGCGTTTTCCTCAAGCCACATTTTCAGAGGTGAACGCAGCCATTAACGGAACACGTTCTGACTTTGGGGCATTTCGTATCAAGGAACAGGTATTGAAGTATAAACCAGATTTGGTATTTGTTGAGTTTGCAGTAAATGATCAGAAAACAGAATCATCGAGGATCATTCGTTCTATGGAAGGAATTGTGCGACAAATTAAGCAGGCAAATCCATACACCGATATTTGTTTTGTTTACACTATTTCAACATATACATTGGAAGATGAACAAAAAGGAATGTTACCTAATTCTGCACTACAGATGGAGAAGGTGGCCAATCGTTACGGTATTCCAAGTATCAACTTTGGTTTTGAAATAGCAAAGATGATAAACAATCATCAGCTTATTATGGAAGCTAACGAAAAGGAACAGAACGGTGTAAAAGTATTTAGTCCTGATGGCACTCATCCTTATCCTGAAACAGGGCATCTTATTTATCAAAATGTTCTGAAACGTTCGTTTGAGAAAATGATTCCCACAAAAGCAAGTGTATTAATCAAAAGCAAGCTTCCAAAGCCAATGATGTCAGATTGTTATGTTGATACTCAAATGATCGACATAAAGAATGCAAAGTTAAGCTCAAATTGGGAGTTGATGGATCCGAAGGAGAATCCTTCTTTTTCTGAGTTTAGTAATTTTCTTCCGTTTATAGGAAAGGCTGAGAAATCAGGTGAAACAATTACAATCCGTTTCAAAGGACGGGCTTTTGGTATCTTCGATATAATGGGACCTGATGCAGGACGTGTTGTTGTAGAGGTAGATGGTGCGGTTAAAGATACAGTTAATCGTTTTGATGGGTATTGCACCTACAGAAGAATGAACTATGTTTTGATTGATGGTCTTGAAAATAAAAAGCATACGGTAGTGTTGAGGTCTTTGTGCGAACCTTTTGACAAAAGTGCAATCTTGTCTAATAAAGAAAGTATAACAAAGGATCCTCAAGCCTACAAACCGAATAACCTTTACATAGGTAAAATTCTGATAGAAGGAAAAATTATTAAATAGGAGAAGGTAGTAAATCTTCTAACGTCAATTTTTTTGTCGAAAAACAAATTAAGATGTCTACTACCAACACCCAGCGGATACCATTTAGGTATCTCTTAATGTCACAGCCTATTTTTTATATCTAAAAGCAACAAAAATGAAATACCCAAAAATTATACAGATTTTCATTCTGATAAATATTTTTCACTTCCAAGTTAATGCCCAAACTCCATTTTTTTTGGACAAGGTAATTACATCCAAAAAAATTGACAACACCGTTGTTCTTCATTGCCCGAATAACCGACAATTGAAAATAACGATTGAACAAGATGATATAGTTCGTTTCCAATGCGGAACTAATGGAGCTTTTGCCCCATCAATTATGATAAATCAAGGATTAGTTAAAAACGATTTCACTAATTCGGAATTTTCTTTTCGGGATAATGGTGCTTTGATCTCAATTTCAACAAAAAAAATGGTGTTAAAAATAAATAAGAAACCATTTAATATCGCACTGTTTGATTCAAAAGGCAATCTTCTGACGTCACTAGAAACAATTAAAGGGGACCCAAAGTTTGAAAAAGCCAATAAGCTTATGTTTAAAATGGCAGAAGATGAACATTTTTACGGATTTGGTTTTATGAGAGCAGGATTTGATGCACGTGGGTTGAAGTTGAAATGGACAAAAAATTATAGATGGCGTGAAGCAACTGTGCCATTTTTTATGAGTACCCACAATTATGGCTTTTTTTCTAATAATACTTGGGACCATAATTTTGACTTTACCGGAAAGGATGCAAAGACGTCATTTTTTGTGGAAAATTCTGGAGGCTCGCTTGATTTTTATCTCTTTGCCGGCGATAATTTTAAACAGATAATCAAAACATATGCTACGCTCACAGGATTTCCAATGATGGCACCTAATTGGGCAATTGGATTGCAATACAGATGCAGGTATATGGAGTCTCAAAAAAATGTAATTCAAATCGCAAGTGAATTTCGTAAACATCATATCCCGATTGATATCATCGGATTAGAGCCAGGATGGGAAAATGATCCTTATGGCAATAAATTGATATGGAGTGCTGAAAGATTTCCGGAACCCGCCAAAATGATTGCCGATTTGAAAAAAACGGGATTCCACTTTGATTTATGGGAAAGCGGCACAGCTCCCACAAAAAATATCCTTGAACGAAACGTATTAGACAATTGGTATGCCAAACGTCTTTCGCTTCTGGATCTTGGAGTGGAGAGTTTTAAGCAAGATGATCCTTATCCAAGAGATATTACAAGCCAAGCTTATGATCCGGCCGTTTCCAGTGATAATTATTTATCCAGCGGAGTATATAAACATCCCGAATTAAACAACATAGCTAATTCTATATTCTCAAATACAGCGTTTAATTATTATAGAAAATATACGGGAAAGAGAACATTCATACAATTTCATGCCTATAACGCATCGGTAGCTTCACAAAGGTGGCCGTATCAATGGGGAGGCGACTTTTTGTCTGGAACTGGAATGTTAAATGCAGGGCTCTCAGGACATTCTGTTGTTAGTGAAGATATGAGGGATTTTTCGCCAAAAGGGCTGCATTATAGTTTTCTTACGCCAGCTCCTGTAATGGATGCTTGGGCTTATTTTCGCGAGCCTTGGTGTTTTCCGGAAGAAGTGGAAAGATCCGAAAGGTTTTACAGCAGCTTGAGACAAAAGCTTAGCCCATATCTTTACGCTACCTTATGGCAGTCTCATACGGATGCCATTCCTATGATGAGAGCAATGGTACTCGAATACCCACAAGATACTAATACCTATCAAATGCAAAATCAATTTATGCTAGGCGATTGGTTGTTAGTAGTCGCTAAGCCATCAGTAATAGATGAGTCCGATCGAGCACAATTTGTTGGTAAGGAATTGAGTACGCAGGCATATTTGCCTAAGGGGCAATGGATCAATTACTGGACTGGCGAAACTTACCAAGCAGAGACAGGAAACAATAAAAGCATTAGCTGGCCATCTTATGCCGGAGGAGGCTTATTGGTAAAGGCAGGCGCAATAATACCAACTGCACTTGTGAACCAGTTTGCCGGAGAGCACCCGCTAGTATTGGTTGGATTAGAAATTTATCCTTATGGTCAGACATCTTACACACTTCACGAGGATGATGGCGTAACTTATAAATATGAAGAAAATGAATTCGCCGCCACTACCTTCACGGTAAATAAGTCCCAGGATCTTATTGTTATAAAAACAAATGGTAGGCAGGGAACATACAATGGTATGATTAAAAACAGATATTATTTATTAAAAGTACATTCATCATTACCTCCAATTAAAGTAGAAGCCAGTGGTAAGGTGTTAAATGAAGTAGCCAATAAATCTGCATTACTATATAATAACGTCTCTGGCTGGTACTTTGATAAAGCGGAACAAAGAATATATATCAAGCAGGATGCAGCCTGGAAACTATTAAAAAATAATGACCGTTTTGAGCGAAACAACTCATTGAATTATGAGCTAGACAGCATAGCTTATAATAGAGATCATATTGGAGGTGATAATTTAAATATTTTGGTAAAGTTAGATTCGCGCCCAACCATTACTGCTAAATTTGAGCAGGTCAACCTACCGGCCAATAACAAAGAAGGAACCTATCTTGAATTATCAAAAATTCACTTTAATGACGGACCAATTAAAAATTTAAATGATATAACGTTAAATCTAAGTGGGCCAAGCCATTTCAAATCTGGTGCTAAGACTATTAAATTGAATGCTGTTGACCTTCCATTGAGGATTCCGGTTTATTCCGAAAAGCAAACTGGTATCACTTATATTATTGCAGATTCTACTGTTCGCTGTATTTCCGACACATTGATATCATCAGGTAGTATTAGTAAAATTGATGTTTTATCCTTAAATAAAATCGTCTTAGCTGACGGCATAAGTGTTTGTCGTTTTAAGGTTGAATTATAAGATGTAAATAACAATCCGTTAGGTTCAGACCAATATGTAAAAATCATAATTTACTAAGGGGG
>NZ_JBFTQI010000539.1:0-4099 GCF_056398925.1 Pedobacter sp. 01T416_2 | reverse complement strand
TCTTTAACCAGACCAAAATGTAAAGTATGCGAGGCCTGCTTTTCTAAATCTTTTCCTGCAAATACGGCATTGGTAAGTGAGATAGCCTCCGGACCAGATAAACGGATTACGCCAATGGCGCCAGAACCTGAGGGAGTAGATAAAGCAATAATGGTATCTTGATTGTTCATGTGTGGTATTAAAGTTGCAAAAATAAGGCTAATCTGTGGGTATATCGTGTAAGGGAAGTAATTTTTTTAAGCATTGATTAATCGGTTAACTGACGCCAAACGCAAATCGCTCAACGCCAAATCAACTAGCAGCCCTTCGACTCCGCTCAGGGTGACTTATCGAGGGGAGATCGATTAATTGACTCTCAATGCTAAGCGCCCAACTCCAAACTGGTTAATGAGTTAATTGACTTCGGACTCCAGACTGCCGACTTCGGACTATAAACTCATTCCGCTTTTCAATATTAAAGGTTATCTTAAAACATTTTAACACCGATTGTGTTTAAACCTCAAATCAGAATAMGCTTTTATGACGAACAATTTACCCCTGACCGTTAAACGATCGATAGAATTATTGGGTCTAATGGCCATTGTAGCCGTTATGGTAATTGGAAGAGATATTATCATGCCGATGTTGATGGCTTTTTTTATCAGCATTATGTTGCTACCGGTGTATCGCTTTTTAAAAAGAAAAAAAATACCCGAATCGTTAGCCATTATCTTATCCATTTTATTAGTGGCACTGTTTGTAGCTTTGATTATTTGGTTTTTTTCGAACCAGATTGGCATTTTGGTTAAAGATTTTCCACAGATAAAAGCGAACGTAACACAGCATATCAATTCATTAAGTGATTGGATCAGTCGCATTACCCATTACGATGATAAGGAACAAAAAGCCTTCATAAAAACTAAAAGCGACGATTTGATGAACATGGGCACCTCGCTTGCAGGTGGTGCTGCCGTTACCTTAAGTGGCATTTTTGTATTTATCGGTTTGTTGCCCATTTATATTTACCTGATGCTTTTTTATAAAGACATTTTATTGCGCTTTATCTTCATGTGGTTTAAAACAGATGATCATCCAAAAGTGAAAGAAGCTATTTATGAAACCGAATCGATCATTAAAAGCTACCTAATCGGACTGTTAATCCAGATAACCTATATGACGATTTTGTTGGGTGGAATATTGATGTTAATTGGTATAAAACATGCTTTGTTAATCGGGGTAATCTTTGCCATCTTAAACCTGATTCCTTACGTGGGAGCCTTAATTGGTAACTTGATAGGGGTGCTGCTTACGCTTACTTCATCGCAAGAATTGTGGCCGGTAATTACCGTTTTAGGCGTAATTGCATTTGTTCAATTTTTAGATAACAACATACTCATGCCGCGTATTGTTGGCTCTAAGGTAAAAATCAATGCTTTATTTGCCATCCTAGGGGTATTTATCGGTGGCAGTATAGCCGGGGTTTCGGGGATGTTCCTCGCACTGCCTATTGTGGCTGTACTCAAAATTGTCTTCGATCGCACAGAATCATTCAAACAATGGGGTGTGCTGCTGGGAGATGAACGCCCGGCTAAAAGTCCGATGACTTTTCCCAACTTTAGGAAGAAAAAACCAGTGGCTACTAAAACGGGAATAGAAAAGGGATAAGGCTAAGGGGAGAGAATGGGAAATGTAGTCAGTTCTGTGGTAATCATTGTAATTTGCGGGAGGCAGTTGCTGCATAGGTTTCCCGCAGATTTAAGAAGATAAACGCAGATGATATTTAATCTCTCTTCGTCGTGATAATCTTAACCTCCAAATTTACGCACTCTATAAATAGTTATTTCTGCGGTAATCAGTGTAATCTGCGGGAGCAGTTGGTGTATAGGCTCCCCGCAGATTTAAGAAGATAAACGTAGGCGATATTTAATCTTTCTTTACAGTAAAAATTATAACCCAGTTTTAACTTCCAAATTTACGCACTCTATAAATGAGTGATAACATGAAATACCGTCCCAGTCGGTTAACTTGCTTATCCACAATTACGTTATCGAACACATCTCTTGATATCCCTGAGTTCTGATCAAAAAGATCGAATCCTTCTACACGGATAGCGGCCATATCGTTCTTCATAAACTTATATTCCATTGATAAACGAAGCAAAGTTGGATTACGCACCGCACCGTTATCAAAACCAGAGTTAATCTGTTTGGTAAAATCGTAGCCCAGGGTAAGGTCTTTAAAGAAATAATTACGACCTTCTATGCCACACTCAAAACGGTTAGACTGGCGGTCGGTAAACGTATCATTCGAATATTTAGTCAGGTTTTGCGAATAAGAGGTTTCTACCTCAAAATTAACAATATCTTTCAGGTCTACCCTAAATTCGAGTTCCTGGCGCCAGGCCATATTGCGTGCTTCTATTCTGCTGTTATCGGTAAAAGTAATGTTGTTGTTCAGTTGCCCAGAACCAGAATAACCAATGGTAAACTTTCGCTCTGGCGAGAGCGGTTTACTGATGTCGTAATCGCCCTGTAGGGTGTAATATCCATCTGTGTTAATGTAACTGGTAAGCTGATTAACAGTGCCTGGTACACGCTCTTTAGTGGTTACAATCCTATCGTTGGTGCGTTCGTACTTAAAATTGGCCATGATCACTTTTCCGGCGCTCCAATCGGCTTGTTTGTAATGGGCATTGATACTCTGGATAAACTCGGGCTTTAGATTAGGGTTACCCGTAACCACGTTCTGTAAGTTAGAATTGTCGGATATAGGTTGTAATTGTAAGAATCCAGGTTGGTTATTTCTGCCCCAATAATTTACATCCAGCGATTGCTGGTTAGAAAATTTATACGAGAACCGACCAGAGGGGATGAGGTTAAAAGTACGGTTAACGGTTTCAATATTATTACTTAAATTCTGTCCCTGAAGTAAAGCTGGCTGTGCATTGATGCCTAGTGTATAGTTCAGCTTTTCGCCGATATACCGGTAATTCAGCCCTACTTTATTGGTTATGAACTGGTAATCGTAAATATTGCTAAGGTTTGGATTAAATACCTGATTACCATTAGCCACATCATAAGCATCTCTCGAATTATTTGTTGATGATCGGTTCCAGCTGTAGTTTACTTCTAAAAAGGTTTTTTTCCAAAGAGGCTCCATATATGATGCACCTACATTAAGGCCTAAATTCCGGCTATTCTGGTTGTTCAGCTGGTTTTGTAGCACCGAATCGGCTGCGTTAGTATGAATGTTGATGTATTTGTTGTACACATTCCCAAAATTTTCGCCATTGGTGTAATTGATGTTACCCCAGGAAGTCAGGTTCCGGCCTTTCTTCGAAAATTTATGGTTGTAAAATATATTGGTACGCGCATTCAGGTTATTCGAATTACTGAAATTATTGCTTTCTCTTCGCGTAAACAAGGTATCCTGGGTAATAAGCGAGCTACCCGTATTATTGCCGCTATTGGTATTGTAAGAAAAGTTTGGAGAAATTTTAAGGTAATTCATCGTATCTATTTTATACTCCAAATTACCGCCAAACCAATGGCTATAGTTATCGCTCTTACTGTTGTTTCGGGCATCTTCAAGTCTGCTCAACGGATTTTGCCCCGCATCTTGTAAAACACTTTGTGTATAGGTAGAACTAATGGTGTTGGTTTTATTGTTGTTGAAATTATATCCGGCATCTGCCGAGAGTTTGGTGTTAAACTCATTTTTATAGTTAAGTCCGGCAACATTTCTGGTTGTAATGCCATCGCCGCCACCACCACGCATATTGGCATTTGCCGAAGTGCCATCGAATGAAATCTGCTGTTCACCCTTCATGCTATTTCCCCGTATATTGGTATTATAGCGATCGGCGTTGCCCAAACCTGCAGAGGCCCTGGCAAAATAACCTTTCTTTTTATCTTCTTCAATGGTCAGGTTCAGCACCTTTTCCGGCTCGCCCGTTTTAATGCCTGTAAGTTTGGCCTGATCGCCATAATCATCGATGAACTGAAGGTTTTTGATAATATCGGCAGGAAGATTTTTAATGGCTGTGGCTACATCTGTTCCGAAGAAATCTTTACCGTTAACACGTATTTTGGTTACAGGCGAACCCTGACTGGTTACATTC
>NZ_JBFTQI010000538.1:0-4111 GCF_056398925.1 Pedobacter sp. 01T416_2 | reverse complement strand
CGTCAACCCATTGCGCAGATCCGCTTCCAGTTTTTCGCGTTTCTCAGGAACAGACAACTCTTTGATCTTATAATTATCCAATACCTTAGGCAGATCAAAGCCGTACTGTGGATCATGGTATTGTTGCAGATTGAAATTACCGTTTGCCCCAGCCCCTTTATCCATATCAAACTTCACCCAGGCCGCATAAACCTCTCCCGAATTAAAATTCACCAAATCATCCCGGTATACCGCATAACCCTGGATCATCTGGGCGGACTGCTGAACCGTAAATCCCTTGCCCCGGTCAGGCCACATGGTCTGCATCGCTGGTTTTCCATAAAAAATCCCCCTGAAAGATTTGGCTACAAAATTTACCTTGCCCTCGTCCAAAGTTGCTACCGTCTGTTTATGGGCCGCGTCTTTTCCGATCGCCAGTTCTGCAGCACCTTCGCGTTTTTTGAAAGCCTCAACTGCATCGGTAACCAGATCAAACTGTTTAACAGCACCGGCCTTACCCTTTTCACCCGGCGTAATAATCAGGTAATGCTGATCCTGCTCCAAAGGCTTACCCAGGTTATGGGCGACCGTAAATTTATTGAGGAAATAATACTCCGATTTGGAGGACTGCTGTAAATAAAATTCCACATCCACCTGCCCCTTGTTGGCAGGCATCACCTGATGAACTTTAAATTTGGCATCCCCATTTTTCATCAGTTCCTCCATTTTAGCAATGGTCTGCTCCGATGCACCGAGCGCTTTCATTTCTTCCTTTCGGTCTTCTAAATTGTTTAAATTCATAGCTTTTGTTTTTAATAAAGTTTTAGGATTATTTAATTTATGGGCCGGCCCAACTTCCAATTTCTCCAGGACTTTAAGCCCGTTGATCATATCAGCAACCGGTATTGCCAGGTGCCAATTAAAGATCTGCTGGTGTTCCCGTTCAAAGAAAAAGGCAGAAGCTTCATCAGCAAAACAGTTCAGCTCAAACTCCGATGAGATCGGATTGTCACTGTCATAAACCACCCATTTACAGCCCAGCGCATGCTGTTCTTCGAGATATGCGCTCAGCTCAGCTGCCAGCCCTACCTTATCGATAAGTTCAACCATAAAATTTCTTTTTATCTGCTAAGCTCCAGCTGCGATTCCTTTGATTGCTCCAACGGCTTGACCGTACCTAGTTCAAACGAAGGCTGCAATTTCACTGGCACAAACATTTCTTTAAGCTGTTCAAAGCCAATTTCATTTTTAGCCGAATCAAAGAATTCCAGCCTGTTTTCAAACGGCCCGGCACGGATATAAAATTTATCTTTCCCCGGGACACTGATTTCCACCCTGTTCCCCTGTTCCAATCCACGCAATACCAAATCAGTACTGATCGCGTAACATTCAAGCGCAATGGCATGATTCAATAATTGTTTTTTGAGATCATAATCCTGCCCGATACTAGAAGAAAACAGTAATGGCGAGTGAGAAAAATCCTTAGCGGTATCATTCACCCTCACCCAGCTTTTCTCCCATTTACCATCCAACCCTTGATAGTTTTTCAGCACAGATCCACCACGCAACAGATTGATCGCTTCAGCCAGATCAACTCCAGTGCTCTTAGAAAAAAAACAGGACTTTTCAGTTCCATCCACCTGCAACAGCCTTGCATCAAACCCTTTAAAGTGGTAACTCCCTAGATCTTCCTTATCCAGCGAAACCTGAAGCGATAGTTTTTCGCCTGTGTTTAAACCCCGCACGACTTCCAAAACAACTCGCTGCCTTTCATAATCGAGCTGATCTTCAAGCTTCATACCCATCCCTCCTAATCCCAATGAAGAAAGCCGCCCTTTTAGCGCATACATATTTTCATCCCTAAGCCTGGAAAACCGTCGGAGGTGCATTGGTTTATCGATCAGCGCAGCCTTAAGCCCTACAAAAAAACGTAACACCCGATTTGGGTAAAGCTGCCTACTAAGTTTAGCCGTTACCGATTGGAGCACCTGGATATATAGCCGTTCCATTTCCGATGGCCTGACCGATACCCTAAAAAGTCCCTGAGATAAAAACTTATATTTCAATTGCCTCATCTTACGCTCATCCAGATTAGCACCCATAAGCCCAGAAAGTGATTTCTGCCGCTCCTCCCAGGCCAGGTACAGTTGTTCCGCTCTATTTATCCCCGGATCCATGAGCTAACGCAGTTTTAATTTATTGTCACGAAGCAGCACCGCCTGACCACCTTTTAACTTCACCTTAATTTTGCGCAGCTTTTTAGTCAGCATTGACTTCGCCGCATCGATCCCGGCCCCCGCAACCTGCGTGACCAAGGACTGATCAAACGTATTCAGCGCCACATCACCAATGGCATTCCCTGCCCCATCATTCACCGTTTCAGTCAATATCGCTTCCGGTGCATCCAGCCCCAGCATGCCATCATAACTGTACAGCGACAGATCAGAAGGGATAATCGCATTGCCCAAACGGATCTGCTTGATATCCAGCAGCAGGCGCTGGTTGGTAATCTTGCAGGCCCCAAAAAGTTCATGCCCTTTTGGGATCAATACCCCGTTCACCCGTAAAGTATCCAGCAATAAAAGCTTGATTGTTGCGCCCTGAACCACTTTTTTATCTGAAGCGATCACCGCAGGGATTGCTTTGAACAGGCTATCAGTATTGATTTTTTTCGCTCCAGCGATTTTTTGCTTTACCCGTTCAGGATGCTGGATATCGATAATGTTCTCCATCATCGCATTCAGCTGTTTCATCTCCGGATCTTCGCCAGCATTTTTGTTATCCTGCATCATCTTCATCAGTGCCTCGAGCCTATCCACATCGTTTTTCATGTTTCCATTAGCAGAACCGGCCACATCACCCGGACCATATCCAGCTCTAGTACCAGCAACGCTCCCAACACCACTGGCAGTTTCCGCCGGGCGGTCAATCTCACGTTTCAAGGCTTCGAGTTTCAGCGAGATCTCTCCGGTCTGCTCCTCCCGACTGTTTTTAAAACCTAGGTTTTCGCTCATGCGTGAAAGTGAAGCGGATCCCCTCGAAGCAGAATCCCGCTCCGCCTGCTCATAAAAAGCCATTTTATCTGCCGGTTGCTGTTTTTTGATTGCCGCGTCAGGCAGCGAAAAATCTACCTTTCCACGAACAGCAGTATCTTTGACCTCGCCCTTTCCACCGCCCAGCATAAAAAAACCGGTGGTCAATACAGCTGCTGCCAGCAACGGCAAAAAAATCAGCAACACTTTCTTTTTGTCTATTTTTTTCCTGTTTTCCATCTTGATTGTTTTTTATCGGTTAATAATTTTATGGCAAAAAGAGCAGCACCGCTGAAAGGATAAGGTACAGACAGTACATGCAGCCAAGCGCTATAAAGCAGACCAAGGATAGCCGGATTTTTGACTTAGAAATGCCTCTTGTTTTGCTGTTTAAATAGGTAGCCACTAAACGCTGGGCTTTAAGAATTTTCCTGGCCAATTGAAATGCCAGATCGTTTTTATTTATCCGTCCAACATCCCGCTTACCTAGAGGCAACGTTCCACCACCAATAGCACCATCACTTTTCGCTGCCCTATCCCTTAAAAAATAGTTCCAGATCCTCATGGTTCCTCCCCCTTTAACGGTTCAGCCCTGTTCTCCAGCAGCTCAAATTTCCTGATCAGAAAGCCATGGGGATTGTTATCCGTCTGGTTTTTAAGGTCATCTATCATCCCCTGACTCACCAATTTTCTAAAAACCGTCGAAGAAGACCGTACCAGTTTTTGTGTGGCAAAACACCTGAAAGGATAAGGAAACTGGTCCACATCCAATTGTATACTGTCTATGGTGATTTCCTGGGAGATATTGGCTGCAATCAGGTTATTGTAATAACCGTTTTCCTGAAAGTTATCATACTGCTTTTTGGCAGATTCATCGGCCAGGTATAACGCCCTGGTGACACTCGCCTTGATCGCTTTATCATCAGGGACCAAGGCAAAGAAATACTGGTGAAAGGTCCTGATATGGTCACGCAGTTCTACCGGTAGGTTGCTCTTACGGTCAGAAGCCAAAGCCGTTAACAGCTTACCATTATGTAATATGTATATCCGCTGATCCTTGAGGTTATAAAACCGGTAGTATTGATAAACCGCAAAACAGC
>NZ_JBFTQI010000537.1:0-4113 GCF_056398925.1 Pedobacter sp. 01T416_2 | reverse complement strand
GTGCTGGAGTATATTTCTCAACGTTTGTTTTTTCATTTCTTATGTTTGCAAACGTGGTAGAAGTTGCGAACAAGCCCAAAAATAATAAGGCAAAAAAAGTAATTTTTTTCATAAGTTTAATTTTTTTTAATTTCTAAAACTAAGTTAATAGCAAATAATATGAATGGCAATACTCATAAATGTGTATTGCAAATACACTAATTTATTTAATTCATATATCTGATCATAATTGGGGATTATTCCAAAAGTGGCCACTCGGCTCATTTTAAGCGGTTTTTAAGTCTTGTTTGACGTAGTCTGGATCAATGATTGTTTTCAGGCCCAAGGCGGCTTCAGTGGAGCGCTAAAGCGCTTAAAAAGGTTTTTTTTTTAGAAAGGGTGTTGCTGGAGTTTTTTATTTGTCGGTTTTTGGATGTAATCTTGCCCTAGAACAGCTTTATTGGCTGGATAATCATATCCGGGATGCAGTGGAGCGAAGTTTTGTGCGGATGGGAGGTGGAGCGTTGACAAAATTTCTTTTGCGGTGGTTCTGTAGGAATGGATATATTCGGGACTCTTCTCAAGATGTCCTGCTCAAAGCCGGGCTAATCTACGGGTGTACAGTTTGGAACGGAATCCGCTGTCTACTATTGCCGAAATCCCCACTTTAACCAGGAATATGGTAGTATCGATATATCGAACAAGCCTGTTGTGTGTTACCCTGATCTTAACATTCCAGGTATTGTCCTTATTTCTTATGATGTTCGAAAACTACCGCCTTGAAAGTTGCCATTGAAAAAACATTTGTAAAACAATTATGTGAAATTATACAATAATCATTGTTTTTTTGGAAATAAAAAAGCCGATCTAACTTAATAAATCGGCTTTTAATGGTGGAGAATATCGGATTCGAACCGATCACCTCTTCACTGCCAGCGAAGCGCTCTAGCCAAATGAGCTAATCCCCCAATTTTAACATTACTAAATAATTAAATCATCATTCGGTAATTGAAACAAGCTTCCTGCCTGAGCAGCAAAAATAGCAAATACTTTCTCGAATGCAAATCATAATTCATTTTTTAATTAATCTTTAGGTTTAAAAGCAAACAGTGCCATTAAACAGATTACAGCAAAAACCGATTGCATAGGATAATTAATGAACAGAAAAAGCACAAATGTGGCAATAAGTAAAAGCACAAAAAACATAAAGGCTTTAAAAACGGTATCCATATAACACATGGCTACAATAGCCAAAAGATAAAAAGGAATAATAACGGCAGCTATAAACATCGCCGAAAATAAATTCCTAATATTAACCGAATATTAAATATCCTTTAGGTTTAATTCCTTAAAGTTTTGAATTAAATATATTCGTTAACCTCTTTTTTGTTTAATAGGTCCTGGTAGGCATCTACAAACAGCGCAAGGTTATAACCATCCATCAAAGCATGGTTTACATGTATAGAAACCGACATTATTTTTCTTCCGTTTTCATCCCTAACCTTGCCAAAAGATATTTTAGGGCAGCTATCCTGATAAGCAAAATTGCGGGCATGTGATAAGGAACTGAAGTTTAACCAGGGCAATGCCGAATAGTGGATCACATTTTCGCCTGATGAGGAAGGGATTAAACCCGTGCTGGCCTGCACCTTTTCGATCTCCTTATCGGCTGCTGTTCTAAAATCTTCAAAATCCATGTAGAAATCCAAGTAGCCAAATCCGAATGTGCCATTTGGTCTGTTGATGGTAGCCGCAGCATTCACGTTATCGTATTTCCAAACTTCGCCATCAATAATGCGGTAACGAAAAGGTTCTACCTGATTTRCAGCAACCAGCGATTTGTGCAGATAAAGCAGGAAAAAAGAAACGTTATTTTCTTTTGCTTCTTCGTAGGTAGTAGTACAGTCTACCTCTACGGTTACGCCAAAGAAAGGTTCATCAAAGGCGCTAAAAAATTTAAAATGATCTTTTCTGATCCAGGTGTTTATATCTATTTTTTCTTTCATTCAATTAATTTTGGTAAAATCTCAGATAGGCTTTCCATCTGATAAAAATTTACATGTTCAATGGTATGATCGATACTTTCATGTACCCATGTGGTATGGAAGGGGATGTGAACGGCATGTCCGCCAATATTCAGTACTGGTAAAACATCCGATTTTAAGGAGTTGCCCRACATCAAAAACTCCTCAGGTTTACAATCCAGGTGTTTGATCAGTTTTTGATAATCTTTTTCCTGTTTATCGCTCATAATTTCAATATGGTGAAAATAGTGATCGAGTCCTGATTTGGTGAGTTTACGCTGTTGATCGAGCAGATCGCCTTTCGTCGCAACCACTAATCTGTATTTTCCGTGCAGGGCTTTAAGTACCTCCTCTACCCCATCAAGCAATTCGACTGGTTTATTGAGCATTTCCTGTCCAAGTGTGATCGCTTTACTAATCACAATAGGGTCTATTTTACCTTCAGTTATCCTCAAAACTGTTTCGATCATGCTCAAAACAAAACCTTTAATCCCGTAGCCGTAAAGTGGCAAATTGGCAATCTCAGTTTTGTAAAGTTCTGACAGAATGCTATGATGAGGCATAAAATCTTCTAAAAGACCTGCAAACTGCTCTTCCGTTTCGCGGAAATAAGGTTCGTTTACCCAAAGGGTATCATCAGCATCAAAAGCAATTACGGTAATTTGATTTTTCATTGTTATGCTTACTTTTAATGCGACAAAAGTAACGCAACTAAGACTGCTAAAAAAGGACATTTGTCCTGACTGAAAAATATGCTACGGACCAATCTTACTTTCTTATCCTTTATCGAACGTTTCTGTACCGAAAGTGAAGGAGGAACCATTACACTTAAAAACTTTAAAGCGGGTTATAGATTTATTGAACAGGGAGAAAAAATCAGCAATATCTACATTATTAAAGACGGAATAAGCAAGTGTTTCATCTCTGAGGAAAACGGCAAGGATTTTATTATCGAATTTTTAGGCAAGGGCGAAGTGGTTGGCGAATTAGAAGCTTTAAAAAAGATTGATTGTTTGTGCAACGTAGCCGCAATAAGTGATGTTACAGCCTATGTTATTCCTGACCATTTATTCTTTTCCCTGATTAATAAAAGTAGTGAATTTACTACAATCTTACTCCAGGAACTGTCTACCAGAATTATACAAACCAGTACACGGGCATCCTTCCAACAGCTATATACCTTAGAATATGCACTTTTAAAATTGCTCAAACTACAGGCCGATGAGCATATCTCCATCTCAAAAGAAGACATGGCTGCCTACCTTGGAATCTCCGTAAGAAGCTTTAACAGAAGCTTAAAGCAGGTGATAGATAAAGGTGGTTTTGATACGCCCGAATTTAAAAACATCCTACAGCTAACCAACATGAAAACGCTGCTGGAAAGATTAAAATAATCAACGTATTTGTGGTATAATTATTGCTTAAGGGCTATTAAAAAAAATTAATTGTAACGTTTCAGCGTTTTGATTCGTTTAAGTAATTGAAATTAAAAAAAACGCATCCACCGAAAATAATGCCACACAAAAAAACACATATACAAATGAAAAACTACAACCGCCAATTCACCTTAAGATTTCCAAGTTAATCGAATATTGAAGAGCCGTATCTATTTAAAATGGATCACTCTACAATATAATGATATCCTTACTGTCATTTAATAAAGCCTATGGCAATTGCCCATTTGCGATAATTGATTCAGCTAATCTTAATTAAACATGAGTGCTTATATAAACATCTACACCAATTCATTAACAGACGATCTTATCCCAACAATTTTAAAACGTTTAAATGAACATGAAAATGTTCTGGATATTAACTCCTCTTTTTCATTTAGAAACCCGAATGGAAACTTGCCAATCGTTTTTAAATGGGACAAACCCAGTTTGGAAATATTTAACGAGAATAACCTAAAACTAAATTTTGGCGTATCCCTTAAATCATTCGACCTTAAGGAGTACAAGAAAAAGCTCTTTAAAGACAAAATCATCAAGCAGAGTTTTGTACAAAAGATATTGGGATTATTTAAAAAGAAAAAAAGAAAGGTTGCAAAACCTATAAAACTGAGCGCAGAGGTTGAGGCTCAGCTTCAAAATTATAACAAAGTATTTTC
>NZ_JBFTQI010000536.1:0-4146 GCF_056398925.1 Pedobacter sp. 01T416_2 | reverse complement strand
TTACTGTGCTCATCGCTGATGATCACGAGATCATCCGCCGTGGATTAAAAGGTTTAATATCAGACTTTTGGCCTGGTGTTGAAATTATTCATGCATCTACTCTAGAGCAGGCGCTTGTTGAAACAGAAAAATCGCCGAGTTTAATCATCATTGATGTGAACTTGCCCGGAGGTAACAACCTTAAGGTAATCGATCAGATTAAATTGGTTCAGCCAAACGCAAAAATCCTGGTATTTTCATCTTTGAATGAGAATATTTATGCTGTTCCATATTTAAAATCGGGTGCATCGGGTTACTTAACCAAAAATGCAGAAGAATCAGAAATTGTAACCGCTATTACTACGATTTTAGCAGGCAGTCGCTATTCAAGTAGAAATGTTAAGGAAAATATGTTCAACAGTATATTGGGTAATGATGCCGATAATCCTTTTACCAAACTTTCGGGTAGAGAATTAGAAGTAGCAGAATTACTAACAAAAGGGATTGGAGTATTAGAAATTTCTAACCAGCTAAATCTTCAAATGGGTACAGTAAGTACTTATAAGTTGAGACTTTTCCAAAAGCTAAAAATAAAAAGCATTATAGAACTTGCAGAAAAGATGAGTATCTACGAAAGATAAAAAGAGTATTTTACTCTTTTTATCTTTTTTAAGTCTTTTTGTTTTTATCTACAGTACCAAGCCCACTCTCTCCTGATTCGTTAGGTGTGGAGCCAGCCTGACCAAATTTATCTGAAGAACCCTTTCCGTTTTGATCGAAGGAGGCCTTTCCCTTTGCGCTTCCTTTATTTTTACGCTCTTTTTCCGCTGCGTTTTTATTGTCTTTAGTTTTCATAGCATACATGTTGATTATTATGTCAACATTTCAAAACACTCAAAGTTTTATTTAAGTCTTTCTAGTTAACGCCGAAATTCTATGTGAAATAATTTCCGGTTTTTAAAATGAATAAGTCATACAGAATTTTTATTTGTAGGCGCATTAGCTCCGACTTAAAACTAATATAGCTATAAGTTGTATTTATTTAGTTGATCAAGATCAAAATATCTGAATTATAGCTGTTTGCAGAATATGCCAGCACATGGTTTAAATGGATGTTTTATTTGGTAAATGTCAAATTAATATTTCCCGTATAATTAATTATACATAATTTAGACCTATCGTAATAATATTGATACTTAATAATATATCTTTGTGCACATAAATGAATAAAATGAACGACTAAAAATTATTGCTCATAGAATTTCAGTTTTTAAAACCATAGGTTTTAAGATTGCGTAAATACTTCTTGAAATAAAAAAGCTTTAGAACGGTATCATTCCCCCTAGTGATACAAGTACATATCATCCAGCGTATGAATAAAAATTTACACTCTCTATCCCGCTATCTGCGTATTTTTTTGGGTAAGAAAATTAATTTAACGAAACATTTTAACTGCTGTTTTGGCCGCTGGCTGTTTTTTTTATTAGCCTTTATTCTTTTCAACTTTGGGACAGCGTTTGGACAGACTTATAAAACCCATTATATTGCTCCAGCATTTTGGCAGTATTGGTCTAGTGCTAATGAATTAGTAGTTACCACCAACACATTAAACACTACAGTTACAGTTAAAAAAAGTGATGGCACGCTTTTAACTACGCTTAGCCCAACGCCTACAGTACCTGCGGTTTATCGGTTTGTTGGAGATTATACTACTGTGCCTCTAAATGGTTTAAATACTGTACTTTCTGATAGGGGGATAATTGTTGATGGAACTAATCCCATTAYGGTAAATGTTAGAAATGTTAGAACTGCCAGTACCCCACAGATAACTGGAGATGCCTCGCTATTTAGTTATGGTGATGCRGCCATAGGAACAGCCTTTAGGGTGGGCTATTACCGTGATGGTGATTTAAATGGATTGAGTGGTCAACAAGCTATAGACCTTGGGGCCACAGAAAAAAAACCTGTGTATAGCGTAATGGCTATAGAAAACAATACTACGGTTAAATTAAACGGTACTGCATTGGTTACTTTAAATAAGGGGCAAGGCTATTTGTTTAAAGCTGGAATGGGGTCTTTGGTAGAGAGTTCAGCAAAGGTAGTAATGAATGTTTCCTCTAATGCTGATGGTCCTATTGCTTGTTTGGATGGTGTTTATAACTCAATACCTCCTATTACATCGTTAGGTACCGATTATTTAGTGGTACGTAGTGGAGGAAATAACGTAGCTGAACAAACTACAATTATAGCAACTTTACCCAATACTACTGTTACTGTAACAAACTACAATTTAGCTGGGGCCTTGGTATCAACAGATTCTTATACACTTATTGCAGCAGGTAGTTTTGTAACCGTTGATAATGGTATTCGTGGAGGATCTACTGGAAGTGGACAAACAGGTGTTCAATATTCTACGTCAAAAATTTCGGCTACTAAAAACGTAGTGGCTTATAGTGGTGTTGCTGTTGGTTGCGAAGTTGATTTGTTAACTTTGGCCCCTATATCAGCCTGTGGCGGAAGTTTAATTGCGAAAACATACAAATATCGGGATCTTAATCTAGCCGACCTACAATATTTTGGCTATATCACTACTAAAAGTTCAACTGCTAAAATTTATATTACCACAACAGGAAGTGCAACTACAAATTATAACAATACAGATTTAGAAGCGATAGCTGGGGTTGGTATTAGGAGACAGATTGGTAGTAGTGGAATTTATATCATCGATTATACCAATGCAAATATACAATCGCCTGGGGCAATAACCTTTACTAGCGATGTTAGGATGAATGCTGCAATGGTACAGATTCAGGCAAGTCCTGGGGTTTCTATGGCCAATTTTATAACTCCAATGGCAGAACAGCCTATTACACCCATTTTAACACAACCTGATTGCGCTTCTGCTTCACTTTCTGTCGGTGCAGGTGCGGTAGCGCCTTTTCAATGGTATTTAAATGGTATTGCCATAGCAGGTGCAACAGGTAGTACGTTTACACCAACAGAATCTGGCTCTTATTCATTAACAACAACTTTAGAATGTGGCGTTTCGGCGCAATCTGTGCCCGTAACCGTGGCACTTTGTAATGTTGAAAGAAGTGTTACTAAAACCGTTGATGATGCAAAGCCACCTATTAACGGTACCGTTCGTTTTACGATTAGTGCATCAAATACTGGCGTAGGGACAGCTTTGGGGGTTTCTGTTACAGATTTATTGCCTTCAGGTTTTACCTTTATAAGCAGCGTTGCCTCAACAGGTACTTCTTATGACGGAACTACAGGATTATGGAACATTGGGTCGCTAGGGCCAAATGGTTCGGCAACCTTGGTGGTTACGGCAAAAGTAAATTCATCAGGTAATTACACAAATACAGCCACCATTACCGGCTCGCAAACCGATGGTAATACTGCAAACGATGCAAGTTCTGTAACCGTAGTTCCAGTTACCACAATTTCCCTAACTTCTTCTTCTACACCACCGAGTGATGCGCAAACGGTATGTATAAACACAGCCATTACCAATATCACTTATGCCATTGGTGGAACAGCTACAGGTGCAAATGTTACTGGCTTACCTGCGGGAGTTACATCGAGTTATAACAGTAGTACAAGGGTATTAACTATTTCAGGAACACCAACTGCAATTACTGCGGGGCCAATAGATTATGTGGTAACCTCAACAGGGGGGAGCCCAAATGTATCAGCTTCTGGATCAATTCAAGTAAATGGATTGGTAGCAAAGCCAGTATTTGCCGCTGGTGCAACTTCGAGCAGATGCCAGGGTGCGGGATCCCAGTTTTATACCGCAACAGCAACAAATGCAACTGGGATTACCTACATGATCAGTACAGCAAAAAATCAAGCCGTAATCGATGCAGTTACTGGAGAGGTAACCTTTTCAGCATTATTTTCCGGAACGGCCGTAGTAAGGGCTACCGCTGCAGGATGTACTCCTCAATGGACTGAGCATACCATTACTGTTACCTCAACTGGTACTATTGCAGGTACGGCAAGTGTTTGTAGCGGAAATAATGGTGCATTAACCTTAAGTGGAACAACAGCAACGGTGGTAAGATGGGAATATTCAACAGATGGAGGAACAAATTGGATTACTTATTCGCCAGCAACTACAACAACCACATTAAATTATACAAATTTAAATGTAACAAC
>NZ_JBFTQI010000535.1:0-4152 GCF_056398925.1 Pedobacter sp. 01T416_2 | reverse complement strand
CTTCTGAGCAAACCGAAAACAAAGCCGAAATATCCGCAAGTACTTTACAACAGATAAAAAGCTTAGGATTTAGTGTCGAAGATGTGCGTAAAGTAGATAACGGTTACCTGGTTGAGGGCGACATCGTGCTAACAGATGCCAACTTAACGGAGAAATCTTTAAGCCCTAATTTAAACATTGCTGAAACCGAGCAGTACCGCACAACGAATATTGTTAAATCACTGCCACGCGTGGTTACAATTTCAGTTACTAATTTACCACAAGTATATAGTGATGCCGTTGACCTGATGATTTCAAGGTACAATTCATTGGGTCTGCGTATAACTTTTCAAAAGGCAAATACAGGTACTACAGGTAATATTGATGTATTTGGGTTTAACGAAGGGCCAAGCGGTGGTTTCATCACTTTAGGTTCGTCTGGTTTTCCTACTTCAAGTGGCGAACCATTTAACCAGGTTAAAATGAATACGAATGTTAATGCCTATGGAACGAATCCTAATTTATTGTATGTAGCCTCAGTTTTGCAACATGAAGTTGGGCATTGTATAGGATTCCGCCATACCGACTATATGAACAGAGCATATAGCTGTGGAGGAAGACGCTCCAATGAAGGATCAGCAGGAGTTGGCGCAATCCAGATACCAGGAACACCATCAAAAGCAGATGCTGAATCGTTTATGCTAGCCTGCTCTAACGGTGGCAATCGCACATTTAATGCGAATGACGTGATTGCAATGAATTACCTTTATAAATAAATCCAAATACCGATCAGATATAAATCAAAAGAGGGAGCATTGAAAATGCTCCCTCTTTGTAATCAAACAAAGTTTGAGATGCTGAAAGACCAATCTCTCTATGCTCATCTGTAGCGCTTTCGATAAAAATGAGACATTAATTACACCAATCTACTATAAAATGAAAAAACAGTTTTTATTCTTAACATTTGTTGTTATCCTTTTTTCCTGTAAAAAAGCAAGTAAGGAACCTTTGCCGGAACCGAAAGTACTAACCCAAAATGTTTCTTTTAAAGATATCCAAAATGTCGGGAAGATTCTTTCGGATACTGAGCCTGTAGAAATAATGGTCAGCCGTACCATTAATTTACGTGATCCCCTGAGCATCGAAGTAAGCGGAACTAACCGCATGAAGTTAAGCTGCTATACTTTAAAAAGCATAAAAAATGTTGATGTTTTTGTGAAGCTAACCGGATACGAAGAGCGGATTAAACTTTTAAAAATTGACTCAATTTCTTCATTGACATCATTTGATTTACCGGTATCAATTACAGAAAAAGATGAGAAGCTGTACACCGAAAGCGGAAAATTGATAGAGGTTAAAAAGCAAACTGATCTATCTAAAGCGGTATTTTCTGTAGCGGTCGATGATCCTTTTTATAAAAAACTTAACGGAATTAAAACAGCCTGGCAATTAAATTTCAGAAAACAGCAGCAGGATATTGATAACTGGTATAGGATGAACCCATTACATGCCAGGGAGTGCATCGCCATGTTTACGAATCTGGCTTATCTGTTTTCCCAGGATGCGGCACAAAAAGCTTTCATGGATTATGAAGGTTTAATCGAAAATAATGGAAGCGTGCTGACCAAAGAAAGAAAAGAAGCGGTTTACAAAGATATTTTGACCCGTCCAAAATTAGAGACAGGCCTGGTGAGAAATGTCAGCGGACTGGGTGGAGGCAATCTAGTGGCCGGAGCTGAATATGTATTAATGAGGCATTACAATAAATCTTCAGAGGAGGAGATCCTTCATGAGCTGGGTCATGCATTAGGTTTTAGCCATAGCAGTAATATGACTTATCCTGCAAATAATAAAGCGTTCTTCTTGGCTATGCGCCCTATAATTAATGGATTGTTAACCGGTCACGAATATCCATATTGGGACTACAGGTTATTGAATACCTATAATACTTATATTGATAAGACCGGAGACTATCTGCGTGAAGGAAAGAACCCTGATGGCAGCAGACATAATGCAACCAGGTATGATTATTAGATTTATCAATTCATACAATTGATATGAGTAATCGGTGGGTGGAAATGTTGAAAAACTACTCACTGAATTGCGCTTTGTAAGGTGCGGTTCGTATTTACGCAAAACAAAAACCAAGCACCCCAGTGGAGCTTTCATGGATTTGTTGTGTTATAGAAGCCACTTAGATCCGCAGTATATGTGGTATAAGCACAACCAAGCAGATTTTGATCTCTACACCGCCTTTGCAAAGATAGGTGCAGATGCATTGAATTTGCGGGGTTTAACTTTTGATAACGGTCAGTTTTGTGGCTGGCCGTTTTTTAACCCGAAAAACCGAGGTCGCTTGCTGCAGCAGACGGACGGTGCTTACGTACAAAGAGTAGAAAAAGATTTTGAAGACACAAATACAATGGAACAGAAATATACCTGGCTATCAGCCTTCGCTGCAACCTACTATAAATCTATTAGTTATTTTGGTGATGGCATGGGCTCTATTGTTTTTCAACAGTTGCGAGAGTCAAAGGCACTTGCTTATTCAACCAGTGCTACATTTCAAACACCCGTTTATAAAAACGATCCGTACCTAATGAAAGCCATTATTGGTTGTCAAGCCGATAAAATGGAAGAAGCTATTAGTGGAATGGATTTGCTGTTAAATGACTTGCCTCATTCGGAGGATGGCATAAATAACGCAAGGATGAGCCTGCTAAAGTCATTCGAAACACAACGTTTTACAGAAGAGAAATTGCCCGATTTTTACTTGTTGTTGGAAAATAAGGGAATTACAACCGATTACCGTCAGCAAATTTATGAACAATTAAGGACTTTAACCTACAATGATCTGAAAGCTTTTGTCGATTAATACGTTGCCCATAAAAAATACGCCTATTGTATTCTCGGAAAAAAAATTGTGGAAGATGGTAATTTGAAGAAGTATGGTGATGTTAAAAAATTAACACCAGAGGAGTTGTTCGGATATTAAGAAATAATAATTGTTTAAAATAATACTATGATGTTTTTTTAAACAATGTAATTAACGTGTATATATATATTTGATAAGCGTGGAATAGGGTTATTTAACATCCTTTTGTTTTAAAACAAGGATTTTAGGAATGAATATTAAATCATTTGTAATGAATTATGTTAAATGATTTTAGTAGGTGAGCGATAATCAATTTAAACAATTAAACAAACGAATAAATGAACCAGTTTTACAAAATGTAAACTTTGGGAAAGTAATGCATAAATAATGTTATAACACCGGTAGTGACGGACTATTCTGTTTTTTKCCCTTTAGCAAAAGATTCTTGGATGGTGTAATATCCTACTGAAATGATCGACTGGTGGAAAACCGATAGAATTGATAGCAAGGAAAACGATTGTTATTTTTTGATAGTAAACTGAAAATTTAAACTCATAACCGATGAACAGAATATTTTTCCTTTTGGCCCTGCTAACTTTAGTTATTACAAACGCTGATGCCCAGCAGGCAGGAAAAATCGACAATGATACCAGATCTAACAGCCTGATTGCTGCAGCTCCCTTTTTACGGATCACGCCGGGTGCCCGCATTGCTGGTATGGGCAATGCCGGTGTAGCGGTTGAAGCTGATGCCCATTCGGCAGCCATCAATGCCGCATCGATGGCCTATCTGCCCCTGGGATCGACAGGAATAGGTTTAACCTATACCCCATGGATGAGGAATCTGGTGCCGGATATGAACCTTGCCTACCTGAGCAGCTACCACAAGTTGGACGAACGCAATACCATAGGGGCTTCTTTGAGATATTTTTCTCTGGGCGCAGTTAGTCTTACCGATGATAACGCACAGGGATTGGGAACAGCCCATCCAACAGAGTTTGCAGCCGATATCAGCTATGCCAGGAGTTTTGGTGAGGAATTCGCACTCGGTGGCAGTATCCGTTTCATCAACAGTAATCTGTTTACAGGGGCAACAACTTCAGGGGTACAGGCCGGGCCAGGAAGAGCCTTGGCAGCTGATATATCCGGAATCTACCGTACCGGGGTGATGTTGTTCGGAGGGCCTGCAGATTGGTCGATGGGGGTAAATATATCCAACATCGGGACAAAAATGAGCTATAGCGATACCGGAACACCATATTTTCTGCCTACTGAGCTGAAACTGGGCTCTGCAGTCAC
>NZ_JBFTQI010000534.1:0-4167 GCF_056398925.1 Pedobacter sp. 01T416_2 | reverse complement strand
GAATCACTTTCTTGTCTATAATGGAAAGGGTACCTGCAAGATTTAAACTTACGAACGATTTTCCTTCACCCGAAATTTCAGAAGTGATACAAATTACTTTAGTGTCCTGATCACTCGCCATAAAACTCAAATTTGTTCTCACCGACCTAACCGATTCGGCAAATATTGATTTTGGTCGTTCTATAGACAAAACACTCTGGCCTGGTTGAACTTTTTTGGGATATTTTAAAATTACACCAATAATCGGGGTTGCGGTTAGACCCTCGATGGTTTCGATATCGTAGAGATAAGGATTTAATATCCTGACCAATAGAATTAAGCCCAGCCCCGAAAACAAACCCATAAATAAATAAGAGGAATAAATTTTCTTAGGCACAGGAGAAATCGGAAAAAAAGAAGGCTGTGCTACGCTGATAATTGTAGCACCAGAAATTACGGCTGCGGAGCTGATCTGCGCAGAGAGTTTTCGTTCAAATAGCATCGAAAACATACGTTGGTTGATATCRAAATTACTCTGTAATTTGGCGAAATCATTTTGTTTGGCCGGTATGCTGCCCAGTGCCTGATTTGCCTGGCCAATCTGCCCATTGATGTAACTGATTGTTTTTTGGTTACGTTCATGCAATAAACGGATATTGGTTACAATGGCCTGTTTCACTTCATTAATCTGCCGGTTAATATCCTGGATGGGCTGAGCGTCGGCATTAAAATTCTGTAACTTATTTTCTCTATTAATGATAAGTCCATTAAGCTGTGTAATTAAACCGGTTAAGAGGGTACTATTGGTGCCTTCCAGGTTAAGATTAAATTGTATTCTATCTTTATTGTTTTTTACCTGAGTTTCTAATTGTTGGATACCGAGTTCTTGTAATTGTAATTCTGCAATCTGGTTTTGTAGATTGCTCAGTTTCGAATTTCCGAGTTGCCGGTCGCTCGCTGGATCGATTAATTTATTATCGCTTTGAAAGCTAGAAAGTTTGTTGCCAGATTTATTCACCTGTGCATCTRAAAATGCGATCTGGCTATCCAAGTAATCTATAGTTTGTTTGGCCGATCTTTTCTTAAGCGTTGCATCATTTTTTACATATTGTTTAATGATCTCATTGAGCACATTGGCAGAGAAAACAGGATTGCTATCCGTGTGGGTAACACCCATAATATTGGTGTTTTTCTCCTGTTCGAATACATTTAATCCCCCTGCAGCTCTGCCATATAAATCTCTGATCCCATTGAATTTGAAACTGTAATTCCCGGTAGACGGAATTTCGGTTTTAACCGTAAACACCATATTTCCAACGTTAATCGCTTGACCATAACGATACTTTTTAGAACTCTTGTTATTGTCGTCGCTACTCGATAATTCAAAGGTTTTGCTATCAACCGGCTTAGCAGAATAGGTAGCCCTACTGAAATTAACTGAATCCTGGGTTAAAATATCAACTTGAAAAGGCTGTTTCGGATAAAGTTCGGTCACCCGTACCCTTCCTTCTAAATAGTAGCTAATTTTATAATCAAGATTCTTTAATGCGTTTAAAATTACGTCTTCCGAACGCATAATGATTCCCTCAGTCTGAATCTGGTTTTGATTAAAGGGGCGATAATTTACTGGCGAACCAGGAAGTGGTGGCATTTGTTGCTGCTGATCGCCATCTAACTTTAGCGAAGCAGAAGTAATATAAATAGGGGTAATGCTGCGTACATATAGCCAGGCCATCACAAAACTGATCAATACCGTCCCAGCAACCCAATACCACCTGCTTAGAAAAATCAACGCGATTTTCCAATAGTTAATGGTCTGGCTAGCTAACTTCTTATTTTCTGTTGGTGTAGTATTATCCATTAGCGGGTTAAGGTAAAGATTAATACAGCAAGATTGACTACCACAAGCAGCGGTTGTACGATATTATTAACACTTGTTAGTTTTTCGGTCAATGCTGAGCTCTTGGTTTGCTGCAGTACAATAATGTCATTATTCTGAAGGACTAAATTTTTACTGGCTAAACTGTTGATGTCATTCAGATTGACATAAATAATTTCCGGGTTGCTTCTATCGCCACGAATAATTTTCAGGGTCTTAGGGTCTGCTGTTTTGTTAATTCCTCCTGCTTCACCAATAATATCAATTAAGGTAGTGTTTTCGCGTTCCAGTAAAAAATTCCCTTGTTTGCTGAATTCTCCCAATAAAGTAACCTTTAAATTTATCACACTCAGTTCTATAATAGGATCGCGCAGTAGTTGTTTTGCATATAAATCCTGAATTTTAATAGCGGCATCCCGCCTGCTGAGGCCTAATACCTCCACTTTTCCGATAGCAGGAAGATTTACTTTCCCATCGGTATCCACTAAGTAAGAAAGGCTATTATTGATGGATCCACCTGCTGTTTGATTACTGCTTGTACTACTGTTGGCAGAGGCCGTGGCACCAAATTCTTTATTTTGCAGGTTTCGGATGGCCAACTGATCATTCACCTTTATTTTGTAATAGGCATCACTAATTCCCTGATCATTTACCACATATACCTGTTTAATGGTGTCGGTAACTATATCACTCGGGGCATTAAACAGACTATGCTCTTTTCTGGAAGCACAACCTACAAAAATTGAGCAAATGAATAAAATACAGACAGATTTTAATATTGCTTTTGTTGGGATCATAATTTGGGATGAGGAAATAAGTTTGTGCAATGGCTTACACGCAAAATATGGTTAAAGATGATTAATATATGGGTTAAAGATGCTTAAAAAAAAATAAACTGAAAAGTAAGATTTACTTATTGTCTTTTAAGGAGGTGATGAATAATGCATAGTTTCATTGTCCATTATAATTCAATGTTATTGGTCAATGCCTAATTAACAACGTTTTTTAACGCTATTTGTTTAAATCGGCCAACAATAAAAAAACGGAGTTAGTTTTTTACGCATTATTTTTGTATTGATAAAAATCATCATAAAAATATGTTTATGTATATTTATTAATACTCATTAATACTATTTGTGTAGAAGTTGTTTTATATTTGACCCGTCTATTCCAATTCATTGTCTATGAAAAAAGTACCTATTCTGTGTGCGTTTATTTTGTGTCTGTTTTTTTTAAAAGTAACTGCTCAAACAGGTTGCGTAAAATATTTCGGACCAGGATTTGAAGCTATTTATTATCCTACCTATCTGGGGAGTAACGGTATATTTGGTCCTAATTATGGAGGTACTCCAGTCAGTATCCCTGCTGGCTGCTATCCTACTGAACCTGCAAGTACTTTAACAAGAGAATGTACCATAGGCGGTATTTATGGGGGATTACTATTGCAAAACCACATTCAATGCCCTATTGATACCTATTTGCCGTTTTTTGTTTTACTCGCAAGCTGTTTAGGAGCAGGTTTTGTAAGAAACAGAATGGTATTTGGCTTGATTGGTTAGCTTATACCCCTTATTTATTTTTTACTGTTTAATTAAAATAATTTAAACGACCGTAAATACGCATCTTATACTCGTACTTTAGCATCAAAAAAATGTATTATGTTGTGTTTATTGCGGTATTTTTTTATTGCTTTTTATGATATTTGCTCAAATTGGTAAAGATGGTAAAGATGGTTAAGATTTTTTAAAATTTTTACTGTGCTCCTAGAAAATCAATTACGACCAACGCGGCTGAGCACTTTTCTTTTTTGTTTGTATTATCCCTACCTAAACACAATATAACCACACTGTAGATTGTGCGATAGATGATACGCTTGGTCTATAATATTTTCAATGGAATTATTTGGAGTATATTTCATTAGAAATAGAAAAAAATTATTCAATAATACCGATATCTACTGATCGCTCCGGCAAAAAATTCTTATTCATTCTGCTTTCTGCCTGATTCTTTTCCAAATCAGACACATTTGTGTAAGATCTCCCCCATGCTCGGTGGCTCACCAATCGCAACTTAACACCTCCATTTGGGTTATTTTTATCAAAATCCTTTTTATTACTTATTAATCAGTACATAGAATTGTTAATTTTGTATTATTGAATAGATTTAACAGTATTATTAGTTTTATTTCGTTGCATTTGTACAACGTATTCATCCCGGCGGCGTCCCATTTTTATGTTATTTAAAGCTAAGAATTTATTGCTTTTCATTTTTGTGCCATTGTCATTTTCGGCTATTGCGCAGACTAATCC
>NZ_JBFTQI010000533.1:0-4170 GCF_056398925.1 Pedobacter sp. 01T416_2 | reverse complement strand
TTTTTTGATCGGGCGGATGTATTTCTTTGCACGAAGTAAGAAGCCTTCGTAATGGAGATAATCTCGGTAGCCCAGATTTTTAATTTCGCCTGAGGTGTATGCGAGCTCTAAACCATAGCGGTTTGAAAAAGTCTTTTCCATGGCTATTGTAGGCCTTTTGGCTACTAAATTCAAAATGTTTGTCTTTATCGTTAAGCCAGGTTCATCTTGTGCAAAGCTGGAATAGGCACATAAAATGAATATAAATAGGAGCGTTTTCTTTTTCATAATAAGGACGAAAATACTAAAATATTAGCCTCAAGCAATTAAAACTGTTGCAAACCAAAATTTAGTTCTTATATTTACGTAACTGATTACGTAATTAATTATTATTATGAATTTTTTCGAAGAAACTGGTAAAGTAGCTATAGGTAGCAGGTTAAGAATGCTAACCGATAAAGTAACTGAAGACGCATCGCAGATTTATAAGTTGTATAATATTGATATGCAACCTAAGTGGTTTCCTGTGTTTTATGCTTTGGCACAAGAGAAAGAAAAAACAATTACCGAACTGGCTAAAGATATTGGCCATTCTCATCCATCGGTGAGTAAAATCATTAGCGAAATGCTAAAAAAGGGTTACGTTAAAGAGGGAAAAGATAAAACCGATGGACGAAGGAATGTGGTGAGCCTTTCTCCTGCAGGTTTAGAGATCTCTAAAAAAATTGAAGATCAGCTAATCGATGTAAATGCTGCCATTGAAGAGATTTCGGGCCAATCACAAAATAAACTTTGGGAAGCAATAGGCGAGTGGGAGTTTTTATTGGAGCAAAAAACCTTGTTGAGAAGAGTAATTGAAAAGAAAAAAGAAAGAGATAGCTTAAAGATTGAGATTGTAGATTACCAGCCCAAATACCAGGAAATATTCAGGTCGCTAAATGTAGAGTGGATTTCACAGTATTTTACCATGGAAGAATCTGATTATAAAGCTTTGGATAATCCGCAGGGTTATATTTTAGATAAAGGAGGTTTTATATTGGTTGCTCTTTACGAAGGTGAGCCTTTGGGTGTTTGTGCACTAATTAAGATGTATGATGGCGAATATGATTTTGAACTGGCCAAAATGGCGGTATCGCCAAAAACACAAGGAAAAAATGTGGGCTTTCTATTGGCAAATGCCATTATTGATAAGGCAAGATCGTTAGGCGCATCTAAAATTTATTTGGAGAGCAATACCATTTTAAAACCAGCCATAAACCTTTACCATAAACTGGGTTTCCAAAAAGTGGCAGGTAAGCCCACACCGTACACGCGATGTAATATTCAGATGGAACTGGTGATTAGGTAGAGCTTAGTGTTTAGGGGGGTAGCGCTAACCTCTAAACTCTAAACTTATAACCAATGTTTAAATGGAACTTAGTCTAGTTTCAAAGCCTTAAGCAATTTATTCAGTTTTAATAAGTCTTCTGGTGTATCTATTGCAACTGTTTCTAAGTCAGTTACTTTTGTTTGGATATAAAATCCATTTTCGATCCAGCGAAGTTGTTCTAAGCTTTCGGCAATTTCTAAAGAAGATGGTGGTAATTTGGTAATGGCTTTTAACGATTCTGTGCGGTAACCGTAAATTCCGATGTGCTTGTAAAACTGATGCTTTTCTGCCCATACACCTGGTTCTCCATTTCTGATAAAAGGAATTGGGCTACGGCTAAAATACATGGCGCGACCGTTTACATCGATCACCACTTTAGGACTATTGGGATTGTATACACTTTCCTGACTCTGGATAGATTTGATTAATGTTGCTAACTGTACTTTTTCTTCAGTAAAGCAGCTTGCCAGTAATTCAATCTGAGCAGGTTCGATAAATGGTTCATCACCCTGGATGTTGATCACAATATCGTACCCAGGTAAAGTTTCAATCACTTCAGCGCATCTATCAGTTCCGCTTTGGTGATTAGTTGAGGTAAAGATAAATTCCCCACCAAACCGTTTTACTTCATCGGCAATCCGTACATCATCGGTGGCAATTACTACTTTCGATAAGCTTTCGGCTTTCGATGCTTGCTCGTAAACCCTTTGGATCATGGTTTTTCCGGCAATATCTACTAAAGGCTTTCCCGGAAAACGGGTAGAGGCATATCGTGCAGGAATAATTCCGATAATTTTAGACATACTATTTATTTAAAGTTCTTAATAAGACAACCGCACCAATAATAAGCGCCATAACTACATAAGAAATTGGATGAGCAAAGTTAAATGTCCAGCCCAAAATTTTATTGCGCTTGGGAACCAAAACCCTGGAATCTGATTTATTGAAATAAATAATTCCCCATTTCCAGTTTAATGGGTTTTCGTGCTGAAAATCTTTGCCCACCTTATTCGTTCAGATTAAAATAAACCGTTAATCTCCGCCTCAATAGATTGAATTACCGTACCTAGATCTTCTGGGTTGTTGGTGAAATCTAATTTATCTTTATCCAAAATCAGTAATTTCCCCAGGTTATAACCCTTAATCCAGGCTTCGTATTTTTCGTTCAGTTTAGACAGGTAATCGATACGGATGCCTGCTTCGTACTCACGGCCACGACGTTGGATATTATTAACCAATGTAGGTACCGATGCACGCAGGTAAACCAATAAATCGGGTGGTTTAATAAAAGAGGTAATGTTATCAAAAATAGCCCTGTAATTATCATGATCGCGGGTGGTCATTAATGCCATATCATGCAGGTTTTCTGCAAAAATATGTGCGTCTTCATAAATGGTCCTATCCTGGATTACGTTGCGTTTATTTACTTCAATGTCGGTAATTTGCTGAAAACGACTGTTTAGGAAATAAATCTGAAGATTAAAGCTCCAACGTTTCATGTCGCTGTAAAAATCTTCCAGATAAGGGTTATTGTCCACAGCCTCGTATAAAGCTTCCCATCCATAATTCTTGGCTAATAAACCTGTTAAGGTAGTTTTACCGGCACCTATATTTCCTACAATTGCTATGTGCATTTTCTTTAGATTGGAGATTTGAGATATGAGATTTGAGATTCGAGATATGCGACTGAGAATTAATCTCAAATCTAATATCTCAAATCTAGTTTCTCATATCTCAAATCTATTAAAATTATTAAAAACTTTTAAACCCGATTAAACTGCGAACCTCTCTGATGGTTTTTTGCGCGCTTTCGCGGGCCTTTAATGCACCATGTTTGGCTACCTGCCTTAAATATGAATCATTTTTGGCAATATCCAAAATACGCTCACGCATAGGTGCAGTCGTAATAATCATATCTTCTGCCAACTGTTTTTTGAAATCGCCGTAACGGATCTGCATTTTGCTATATAAATCTTCAAAATGTGCAAGTGTATCCGCACTCGAAACCACTTTCATTAAATCAAAAAGATTCTGAATAGGTTCAGGTTTTGGTTGGTTTTCTTCCGTTGGGCCACCGTCACTAACTGCTCTCATTACTTTTTTACGAATGGTTTCAGGGTCATCAGATAGGTAAACTGCATTGGCTTCGCCTTCTGATTTACCCATTTTGCCTTTACCATCTAAACCAGGTACTTTAACCAGTTTGTCAGAGTAGCTAAAAGCGTAAGGTTCAGGAAAATATTCTGTATTGTATAACCTGTTGAAACGGTTCCCGAAAGTACGCGCCATTTCCAAATGTTGCTCCTGATCTTTTCCAACAGGTACTTTAGTAGCTTTGTGGATTAAAATATCGGCGGCCATTAATACGGGATAGGTTAATAAACCTGCATTTACGTTATCTGGGTTGGCACGCACTTTATCTTTAAAAGATGTGCTGCGCTCTAATTCACCCATATAAGCGTTCATATTTAAGTATAGATAAAGCTCTGCAATTTCCGGAACATCACTTTGTATATAAATGGTACTATTTTCTGGGTCAATTCCACTGGCCAGATATTCAACCAAAACATGTTTAATATTTCCATGTAAATCGGCTGGAGTAGGATGTGTAGTTAAAGAGTGTAAATCGGCGATAAAAAAGTAGCAATTGTAGTCGTTCTGCATTTGAACGAAGTTTTTAACTGCACCATAATAATTACCCAAATGTAATTTTCCTGTTGAGCGGATACCACTCACCACTGTTTCTTTCATAATGGCACGAAATTAAAAATAAAATACAAGCAAATCATAAATCGCTTCAAGTTTAAGGGTAAGATTTTTTT
>NZ_JBFTQI010000532.1:0-4189 GCF_056398925.1 Pedobacter sp. 01T416_2 | reverse complement strand
CTACTGGCCGTATCGTTTGGATAGACAAAGTTTTAACACCAGATGATGAACTTAAATTGCCAAGTACAGCTAATCCAACTGAATCTTATGGTTTTATCATTAAAGATTTAGAAGATGCTATTGTTGACCTACCAACAATTAAAATTGCTGGTAGAGCAAATAAATATGTAGCGGCTTCTTTTTTAACAGAAGTTTGTTTGCAGGCTTTAGCGTATAAAAACTACCCTGCGGCACCAAATGTTAACGCAAGCGATCCATTACTACAAAAAGTGATAGACAATGCAAATTTAGTAATCAATACTGGAGGTTACTCTTTAGAAGCTGATTACGGTGGAATGTTTAACGAAACCAAAAAAACCTCTCCTGAGATTATTTTTGGAATCTATCGCTTAGCCGCAAACACTACGGTTGATGGTACACCAATGCAAACCATGGTGCCTAATCTTAACAATGATAGAATAGCTCGTAATGGTGGCGGCTTGTTTACCAATCAGAATATTTTTGAGGCTTGGGGCACAAATTTTCCGACACAAAACTTTACTGACGATTATTTAACAATCGATAAAGCTAATCCAACCTTAGCAGTTGCTTGGAACAAAACCTCGCAATACTTGGCKAATGTAGACGAAAGCGCAACTGTTCCTTCAACGGGTACCGGCCATAATGTAATACCTAGGAATACTGGTGAGACTACCATCAAAAGTGGTAGAATAATACCGGGAAGTACCGAAACCATTTGGAGCCTGGCTAACCAAAATAGAGATGCAAGGTGGAAAGCTACAATATGGAGCGATTCGACAGAACGAATTTATGGTGAACAATTAACCACTACTTTACACGGTAACGCCGATCGTTGGATGAGAATTACAGGTATCGCTCCTAATCCTTATG
Organism: Pedobacter sp. 01T416_2; assembly: GCF_056398925.1. Taxonomy (NCBI): domain Bacteria; kingdom Pseudomonadati; phylum Bacteroidota; class Sphingobacteriia; order Sphingobacteriales; family Sphingobacteriaceae; genus Pedobacter; species Pedobacter sp. 01T416_2. Next base: position 3,298 of record NZ_JBFTQI010000532.1, on the reverse strand, counting down.
TAACTTTAACGAATATGTATTGGAAAAAGGGACTTTACACCAATGTAAACCCTAGACCTTATGTTGGCGTACCTACTGATTACCATTACGTAGCAATGCGTTTAGGAAGAGTCTATTTAAATTTGGCCGAGGCCTTTTTGTTAAAGGGTGATGTAGCCAATGCTGTATTGAACTTAAACAAAACACGCGTAACTCATGGTCAATTACCAGTTTCTCAAGCAGCGACTACGGCTAATGCTTGGACAGATTATAAACGCGAAAGACGTGTAGATCTGGTAATGGAAAATGACTTTTATTACAGTTTATTAAGATGGGGAAGATATGGCGGAGATGCCAATGATGGGTTACCATCTGGTAAAAAAATTGCTAATTTAACTGAAGTAATGAGGGTAATGGACGTAAGTAAAGACCGCAAATCATTTGTTACTACAACAGGTCCATTTGGAGGCTTCCCCTATAATAACCGCCAATTTGATGAAACTAGACGTTATTTGCTACCTATAGCCCAAAGTTATATTGATAACAATTCAAAATTTGGACCTCAAAATCCTGGCTGGTAAAACTTAAAATTAAAGATGATGAAAAGAATTATAAATTTAAAAATAGCTTTAATAGCAATTTTGGCAAGCACCTTGTTTAGCTCGTGCTTAAAGAAAGATTTGCCAGGTTATCCTGCGTTTTCTGATGCAGATATTACTTTGGCAAACTTGGAATATCGATATAAAATAGCTAATCCAGTTGCTGGAAAAGATTCAATTGTAGCATATGTAAAATTAACCAATGTTTCTCATGTTATTGATGCTGCCAATGGCACTATCAACATCACACTGGATATTCCATCTGCTACCCCAACTTTTTCCGGACAGGAGCGTACAAAAGTAAGCTTAAATCGCCTTTGGCCATATTTTAACATTTCTACTGCTGCCACAATGAAGGGTATAAATGGCACAGCAAATCCTGGAGATATTACAGATTGCAGCAAACCATTACAATATGAAATAACAGCAGCTAATGGTCAGAAAAAAGTTTGGAAAATCAATATTGCTCCACTTCCTGTTTTACCACCAGTTAATAATTATGAAGCTAATTATACCTCAAATGGATACTTCTATCACCCGAGTAGCCCACGGGCAATGACTAATGTTGTTAAAACCTTAGTTACGAGCGGTACGAATGGCGTACTTGTAGACTTAGGTGATTTGGGAACCAGTGGTTACAGAGCATTAATTACAATTAATCCTGATAACACCTTAACCATTACAGGTGCTCCTGGAGCTGCCGGAACTCCATATTTAATGTTTACATCTGGTTTACCAGATGGCTATACAGCTGCCTGGGCAGGTTCTGCTTCTTGTAATAACACCTATGATCCGGCGACCAAAACCTTTAAAGTAAGGTATGGCTATGGAGCAGCAGGGGCTTATCGTGTTACAGAGGAAGTGCTGAAGCGTAACTAATTATTAATTGTTAATCCCTCTAGTCGTGGGATCGACTTATGGAGCCCCTACAGATACTGCCAATCTTTGAAATACATTGTTATTGCAGTAAAATGGGGCTTCCAGAATCTGGACGATAAATGTAATCGTCTTTAATAATCCTTAATCTTTGTGCTTAAGGTTATGAAAAATGCCGGGACTAGGTTAGTTAGTTTAATAGTGAGGGTGCGCGTGTTATACAGCACCCTCTTTTTTGTGGTGTGCTATTATGCCATATATCTATAGGGTGGAAGTCCCAAATGGCACGAAAAAGTTTGGTAATCCCCTTTCAAGGCATTCAATACAATTACAAGATCTGTTCAGAATCATTATCGTACTATTCTGAACTATTTTGATAACAGATCAACAAATGCTTCCGCTGAATCTTTCAATGCAAAGATTAAAGCTTTTTAGCACAATTCCAGGGAGTTAAATGAGTAGAGCTTTCTCTACAAGCTAACTCAATTTGTATACTTTAAAATAACTACTCCACAACTTTTAATATTGATCCCAGATTGCCCACATAATTTAAAATAATAAGGATGATTAAAAGTAAAAAAGCCCTTCAATCCTGAGAGGGCTTTTTCATAGTCGTCTATCCCTATAAGTAGGAAGCTCAAAACTAATTAATGCCTTTAATATTTTTAGGGGTTGAATAAACTGAACAGAAATTTTTTTTATGTTAATTCATTCTTAGTTTTTTCGGCTTTACTTGCCCTTAAAAGGTTATAACGAGCTGTTACTCTACTCCTTTTGCATTCGTTGGAATAACGTAAAGCGATTTTGAAGCCGTAATAAAAAGCATGTTTTTGTCTTTTCCACCAAAACAAATGTTACCGCACCACTCTTCGGGTATATCAATATGACCGATTTTTTCGCCGGTAGGTTTGTAAATATTCACCCCTTTTCCGGTTACATAAATATTTCCATCACTGTCTAAAGTCATTCCATCAGAATGCTGGTTAAGGAAAAGTTGCCTGTCTGTTAATTTGGCATCAGCACCAATACGATAACGATAAGTTTTATTGGCGCTCATATCGGCCACATACAAAAATTTACCATCCGGAGTACCTACAATACCGTTAGGCTTGATGATATCATCCGTCACGATAATGGCTTCCTTTTTTCCTTTAGGAAGATAATATACCTTTTGCCCTTGAATTTCAGGCGATTTCCTGGTCCAGTAATCGCGCTGATAATAAGGGTCAGTAAAATAAATGCCTCCTTTAGCATCCAGCCAGATATCGTTTGGTCCGTTTACCTTTTTACCTTCATAATCGCTGAAGAGCACTTTTATCTTTTTGTTTTTATCGATAGACCAGATCTGGTTATTCTCGTCGGCACAAACAATCAGGTTACCTTTTTTATCGAAATAAGTACCGTTTGCCCTTCCCGATTTATCCATATACAGGCTCAGTTTGCAATCAATACCATATTTCCAGATTTTATCATTAGGCTGATCAGTAAAAAACACGTTTCCCTGTTTATCAACTGATGCACCTTCTGTAAACTTAAACTGCGAAGAAATCAACTTTAAACTATCCTGAACAAAAAGGTTTTGCCCTTCGCTTTGCGCAAAAGAGATGGTACTTAAGACTGAAAGCGCCAAAAAGAAGAAATATTTTTTCATTGTATTTTTTTTAAAAAACCTATCAGGTTTCAAAAACCTGATAGGTTTATAACGATATCAACTTACCCTTTTCCCTTTCAATAACATATTTAATGCATCGTTCAGCGTTCCAGCTTTTTGTACTTCGCCTTCATTTACAAAATAAATTTCGTCAGCGTTTTCGATGGTGTTTAAACGGTGTGCAATAATAACA
>NZ_JBFTQI010000531.1:0-4210 GCF_056398925.1 Pedobacter sp. 01T416_2 | reverse complement strand
CAATTGGTATTTCCGCTCGTGCTGTTTCCGTTACCGGATGATTGCTCCCGGGCCGCATCCTCATGCCCTTCTTGTTCGGGCTCGTTTTTTTCTTTGGGGTCTTTCATAATATTTCTTTTATGTTTAGGTGATAACAAAGTTGGCACTACAATGGTTCGAAAAAATTATGTAAATGTAAGTAAGCGCGTCCCGGAACAGAAAAACAGTTAATCAACGGGCCGGATCTGCGTAACAAGATTCGGCTTTTCAACACAAATTGTTTGTTTATGGTGTTATATTGATTAGCAACTCCAAGGAGGCTTAATTAAGTAGGAATGGTACCGGAAAAGATAAACAGGTTTTTGACTGCACAGAACCAGGCCTACCTAAGAGCCCTGGAAGAGATACGGGCCGGGAAGAAGGTCGGCCATTGGATGTGGTATATGTTCCCACAGTTAAAGGGGCTGGGCAAAAGTGAGATTTCTGAGTACTATGCGCTTGAGGGAATAAATGATGCCACAGATTATCTTAATCACCCGGTTCTTGGCAGGCATCTTGTAGAGATATCCAATGCGGTTCTTTCGCTCACCGGCAGATCTGCCCATGAGATATTCGGCTCCCCGGATGATATGAAACTGCGTTCCTGTATGACCCTGTTTGCAGGGATAAAAGATGCCGATCCGGTATTCAAACAGGTTTTGGATAAATATTTTGATGGACAGTCTGATCGCCTGACACTTGACCTGTTAGCTTAACGTGCACAATCGCTGTGCGGATGAGCACTTCGGCAGAAATCAACGCTTATCTGCACTGGCCAGAAAAGTAGGGTCCGGTTGGGATGCCCAGGTCGGCTTGCGTGGCCATTTGACGCTTAAATTACCTCATGTTGTTTTCACGATAGGAATGTTTGATGGTAAGAGATTATAGGAACTGCTTCTGGTATTTTTTTTATAATGATGATATTGAGGTCTGCTGTTGCCTCCATAGACGCTTTACACATGCAATAATCCATTTCACAGTAAAGAAATCTTAACTCTTTTAAGACAGGTGTTTTTCTTATTCAATTCTGACCAATTTAAGGTTCATTTCTGGCACGCAAAGGAATTTCCGGCATAAACGCTCCTGTAGCCTTTGCCCGCTGGCCCATTTATTCCGTTCCTCCTTTTGCTTTGGCAGAAGCTGAACCTTGCTGGGTTCCATAATTAAATCAGAAAAATTATGGAAAATTTAAGTTTTAAAGTAGCAGAGATTGAGATCAGTTACCGTCCGGCATTGAAAATGGCAGAGTTGCCACAGATTACTTCTTCTAGGGGAGCTTATGAGGTTTTGATGGATCGATGGGATGATGGAAGGTTGGAGCTTGTGGAAGAGTTTAAAGTGATTTTGCTCAACAGAAGGGGTAGGGTATTGGGTGTGGTGAATATTTCACAAGGTGGGTTTTCCGGAACGGTTGCTGATCCTAAGGTTATTTTTGCGGTGGCGCTGAAGGCCTGTGCGAGTGCAATTATATTGGCACATAATCATCCAGGTGGCGAGTTATCTCCGAGYGATGCGGATCTGGCATTGACCAGGAAGTTGAAATCCGGAGGGGATATCTTAGGAATCAGTGTGCATGACCATCTGATCGTTTCAAGATATGGGTTTTATAGTTTTTTAGATGAGGGGATGATTTAGGAGTTGACAGAAGTTTCGATGATGCTGCACCGACTTTAAGTCTGCGGTGGCATCCACTTATAAAGGAAAATAGTGGGTAGAAGAGGGAGGTTGTCTTATTTGCTGTAAATGTATCACGTGTAATGAATATTTAATCTGTTCACAGAAAAAATAATTATAAGCTATCTGCCCTAGGAGATGAAACAACAAGAGATTTCAAAAAAGATTATCGCAACTGGAGATGGTGCCCAGTCGTTTGAGTGCCATTAAGAAAATGATAAAAAAACTGAAAGCTCAATATAGAGCTAAAACAATGTTCCATCTGGGAGCAAAGATAGCACGACGAAAATAACTGTCATAACTTTAGTCAGCCTGGTGGGAAAACTAATTTAATATCGTTTACCTTTTATTAAAAATAATAGACCAATTTAATAGGCAATCACCATATTAAGGATCTTTAACAGTTCACGATAGTCTGAGGTAGACACTGTGGTATAATCGAGAAGCTCAATAGCTGCGTTATCGGAAGTCAGACCCATCACGTTCTCTAAATGCAATTGAAGGATATCAGGCTCAGTCGTTGTCGTATAGGCGACAATTAGTTTAGCTATAATCTTAGAATGTTTGGTGCCGATCCAGATATTATTATGCCCCATTTTCCGATACCTTCTTGCTAGAAGATTTTTTGCCAGCAAATACCGGTAATAGAAAATCCTGATCTGTCGTGGTGTTGCCTCGGTATATCTATATATAGCGAACCTAAGTATGTCAACCTCTTCATTGGTAAGTTTGTCTTTATGTACCTTTATTTCCTGACCCTGCTGAAGCCAAGGGATAGGAGAAGAAGAACCCAAATGGTCAGTTTCATAGTTCGGGTATTGATCTGTTAAATTGTCCATGTAAAACTGCTCTTCCTCCTGGGCTGCAATTTCACTATTGACTAAATCTTGATAGGCTTGAGGGGTCATCATGGAATCAAGGTAAGCCTGTTCCTCCTTTAAGATCTCATCAATTGTTTTTTTTCCACTATTATTCTGCCTGTCAGATTTCGTTAGTGCCAGCATGAAATCGTCACGGTCCAATGACGATAATTTTCCCAGTTTAATGCCGGATATAAACAGCTTATCCATATACTCATCCGTAATTTTTTGTAGTTCCAGTGTATGTTTGCCCTGTTCCTTTTTCTCAACCCCAAGCAGGCTATCATATTTGTTTTTTATGGCAAGTTTTAGGATCCGTTCATCAATGGCAGCAATTATAACCAGTCTTTGTGCAATTTCAGGGTCTTCTAGTAATATCCTCAATGAATCAATGATCTGAATAACTTTCCCTTCATTGCAGCGGTCGATATCCTCGACAAATAAAACAATTTTCCTTTGCTGAATTTTCGTATCTGGGATCCAGCATTTGAGTAAAATAAGAGTTTCCCGTTGAATTTCAGCCTGTAGGCCCAAATGGTCTTTAAAGGAGTGTTTGGAAGAATATTTGAGGAAGATATCTTTTGCTTTTGCACTGTAGTCTTTTTTGTAGGTCACGACAACGCTGTAGCCGATAACCGACAATGCAGCTGGGATGCCGAAGATTTCAAAAAGAAATTTTATTCCCTTTTCTTTATCCAGGGTGGTTTCGTATAAAATAGTGCCCACAGTTAAGCCAATACATATTATAGTAAAAAGTTTGAATGCTGGCCAAATCCCCTGACGAAACCGGTTTAGTTTGACTTTTTTCCAAAAACCGGATAACGATTTTGTTATCCACTTTGTGTTTTGTCCTTCGAAATATTTCTCCGCAAGGCGCTCATAGAGGTAAGCCCATGTTGCTGGTGTGTCCTGATATTTCCAGGCATGGAAATCAACCCGTGTAAATTTTTTCTTAGACTCAAGGTTTTTCCAGATCAGGTCCATTAGGAAAGTCTTTCCGCGACCCCATRTCCCAAAAATTCCGATCATGGATCCCTGTTCCCCAGGTATAATATCGATAATGTCACTTAACTCACTGGCCAGTTCATCCACTGCGAGTACAGCCTCGATGTCCTTTTTATCCCTAAACTTGATTTCAGTTTCAGATACATACTTTCTTTCTAAGCTCAGCTCTGAATATTGTGGTATAGAATCCTCATCGTCAAAAATTTGTTTGAAGATGAGGTCAAGCCCGACGTAATCAAACAGGTTTACATAAAGTTTGCCAGGAAAAGGTTGCTGCGCAAAGGCAAGCGTACGTTTTAATACTGAAGGGGAGAGGTAGTTCTTCAAAGCAACTACATTTCGCAAGCAACGAATATTGCCTATTGCTGATGCAAGTTCTACAGTGATTAGGACCTGGGGAAATTTTTCGTTGTTAAAATCTTTGATCAGTTGGTTTACTTCCCCAGCATTTTGGCGGGCATGTATCAGTGTAGTAAAGGCACTGTTTCCATTTGCCCTAATTAATGCCTGTGAGATGCGAGTAGCATATTCATCTGTGGGAACAGTAATGAGTGTCTTCTCATCCTGAATTCTTAGTAAGATATCTTCGCACAGCATTTCGAGGTATGACTCATATTGATCTTCACTTACTGTATTAGTCTCCTGTTCTGTAA
>NZ_JBFTQI010000530.1:0-4214 GCF_056398925.1 Pedobacter sp. 01T416_2 | reverse complement strand
GTACTGTACCCATGTATTTTTTGCCGTACATATTTTTTTCTGCCCAAACACCATAGTCGTTTACAAATTTCTGGTCGGTATCTGCAAGCAGGGTAAATGGTAAATTATGCTTGGTAACAAACTTTTGGTGCGATTTTTCATCATCAACGCTAACACCTAAAACCACAATGCCTTTTGCTTGTAAGCCCTGATAATTATCCCTGAAATCGCAAGCTTCGGCAGTACAGCCTGGTGTATCATCTTTGGGGTAAAAATACAGAACAACCGTTTTGCCTTGATAATCGCTTAAAGAAACTTCAATGCCGTTTTGATCTTTTGATGTAATTGCCGGTGCCTGATCACCTTCTTTTAACGCTGCCATATTTATAATGATTGAATTTAGAATGTTATATTGATTGAATGCTTAAGATTACACGCAATTTAAACGTTTTAACTTATTATACTGTTCAATTTATGTTAAAAGATGACATTTCTTAGTTTTAATTATGGTTTTGATGCAACTCGATCATAAAACCCTTAAATCTTGAAAATCCTGATCCTATTTAAAGAATGTTACTGTGTATTTTCTGGTGTTTTCTTTCATATCCACTACAACTAATTCCAATATATGCTTTCCGGAAGTTGTTCTTTCGTCAAAACTATGCCAAAGTGTAGCTGTTTTAGTGTCAAATTCCATTAAAGCCCATTTGCCATCGATATAACCATTAAAACTTTTTATACCTGATAAATTATCACTGATTCTGAAAAATATTTTAGATAAACCGGCCATGTTTTTTCCTTCAGCAATATTTACAGGTACGATCCTTGGTGCAAGGGTATCAATAGCGATATAAAAACTGCCGAAGTTTTTTGGAGTAGCCTTAACATAGCCATTTTCGAAAAACCCGCCCTGAGATGTACCGTTGTTATTTACAATTAGGGCTTTGCTTCTTAAGTTTTCCGGAAGGTTATCAGCCTTGATCGAGATGTCGAAACCGATATGCAGTGGCGTGTATTTATTATGAATCYGATGTACGGCCGACCAGGCATTTCCCGTCGGTTTAGGCAGTTTTTTATAAGTGAAATTTAAATCGCTGTACAATGTTCCGAGTGGGAAAACTACTTTAATATCATCGGTATTAAATTCATTCACCTTATTATACGGATAAATTATTCCGGCGGGAATAACCGGCGCTGCAATAGGTGCTGAGCCTGCATTTACGGTAAAAGGGAGGACAGAAGAGTTCCCTTTCGAATCGGTTACGATGTAGCGCAGTTGGTGTGAAGCACCATCATTGAAATTAATCCTACCACTGTTTACCAAACCGCTATAAATTTTTAAAGGGTTACCAGGTTCAACAAAACTTTTCTGAATACTTCTTTTGGTATTTAAATAAGTTGGGTAATCGATGTGCGAGTTGATGGCCTTACTGTCTTCAAACGCAAAGCGTTCAAGGGCAGAAGTATATATTTTCTTCCCATCAAGCTCCAGTTGGATCGAATATACCCCGTTGGTGCCTGATAAACCATTATGCCGATCGGTTACCACGATGCCGAAGCCAACCTCACCAGTTAAACTGATGGGGGCAGTGGTTTTATAATTGCCATTTGCTCCACTAATGCCGATGGCTTGTTTAGGTGTATTTTCGTTAAAGGTTTTGCCATTTAAACGGTATACATACAAACCATGAAGAACAGGTGGAATGTTATCGGGTATGATGATCCCGAAAAACTGAGGATTTATGGTCTCTTCTGTTCTGGTATCTCTGATTTCGAAATGCAGATGCGGACCGCCCGAACTTCCACGGTTACCAGACCAGGCAATAATCTCGCCTTTATGTACCGGAATTAATGTGGCATCGGGAAACTCATCAATCTCAAATGATTTTTTCTCGTATTCAAGGTTTTTAACAATGGTTGCAATTTTGGGAGCAAACCGTTGAAGGTGGCCATATACAGTAGTGAAACCATTAGGGTGATTAATGTACAATGCCTGTCCGAAACCACTGTTCTGAACCCTTAACCTCGAAATATACCCATCTGCAACGGCATAAACAGGGTAACCTTCGCGTTGGTTGGTCCTGAAATCAATTCCAGAATGAAAGTGATTGCCGCGGATTTCACCAAAAGAACCTGCAAGGGCAGGAGGACTAATATCCAAAGGTTGTCTGAAATCGGTAATAGGGTATTTATTCGTACTATAAATCTGTTGCGCCTGAACAAAAGTTGAAGCAAATAAAAGGCAGATCGAAACCAAAAATTTTAACTTATGCTGGATCGGGTTTTTAATCATTCGTTACTTTACATCAAAATTTAAAAGTTGCTTTCCTTCTAACCAGGCTTCCAATTTATCGCCCTTATTTATTTTTCCGACGCCCTGTGGTGTTCCGGTAAAAATTAAATCGCCTTTTTTTAAAGTAATGTATTGAGAAACAAAGCTGATTATCTTCTCGAACGAGAATAACAAATCTTTAGTATGGCCTACCTGGCGGCTTTCTCCATTTACCTTCAACTCAAAATTTAAGTTGTAAAGATCCTCAAAATCACTTTTAGGATAGAAGATACTGATGGGTGCCGAGTTATCAAAAGCTTTGGCAAGTTCCCAAGGCAATCCTTTTTCTTTGTGTTTGCTCTGGATATCTCGGGCGGTAAAATCGATGCCTAATCCCACTTCATCATAATAAGTCGCGGCGAATTTTTCTGCGATGTGTTTTCCTTCTTTACAGATTTTTAATACCACTTCTAATTCGTAATGTACATCATCAGAAAAATCAGGCAGGTAAAAAGGTTTATTGTCTTTTAAAACAGCTGTATCAGGTTTCAGAAAAATTACGGGTATAGTTGGAACCGGATTGTTCAGTTCTTTTGCATGTTCGGCATAGTTTCGGCCAATGGCGATGATTTTCATTCTTAAGAATATGAAATATGATAAAATAGACGGGAATTAAATCCACATCAATCAAAAATAGAAAAGAAAATGGTGTTATAAAACCGAGATCCGTTTTACCTGGCTTTCGGAACCGGCAATAACCCTCAAAAAGTAAATGCCAGGATTAATCCTGTTTGGAATGACGAAGCTTTTGGTCTGYTCACCAGCATTTAGGCGTTCATTTGAAAGTGTTGCCACTTCATTTCCCAATAAATCGATGATTTTGATCGTAGTCTGTGTGCCATCTTTTCCGATAGATAAGATAATATTTAACTGATCTTCTACAGGATTTGGATATATTTTTACGATGGTTAACAATTTATCTTTTGCTATAACCGTTGTATTTTTTGGAGTTGTGGAGTAAGTATTGAACATTCCAGAGCCGCCAACTGTCATATAAAGTGGTTTGTAAGGCGTAATGTTGGCTTTGATTTCAGGAATTCTGCTTACTTTTTTTGTTCTGTTTTTTAAGCTAATGCGAATACTATCAGCTTGTTGTGCCCAAGAATTTACGCCGCACAGTAAGACAATGCACAATGTGCATGCAAGTTTTGTGAGGAACGTTATCTTAGCGTAGAGTTTCATCAAATTGGTATAGCAAATGTATTAATTTAAAACAAAGAAATTAAACATTTTGTTTAAAACCCATAATTTAACACAATTTAACAATAAAATTTAAATTTCATAGTGTTAAAAATACACAATAATTTGGTTGTTAAATTGTTATAGTTAGTTTACTTTTGCCGCACTAAAATAATCAACGAAGTGTCAAATCATAAAAATGTCAACGCGTTAACCGCCGGCGGGGTTCTAATAAGTTTAGGAATTGTGTTCGGTGACATTGGTACATCTCCATTATATACCCTAAATGCAATTTTTACAACCATTTTAGGCGGTAAACAGGATATAAATCCCACAAATGTTCTTGGTGTACTATCCTGTATCATTTGGACGCTAACACTACAAACGACCATTAAATATGTTATTATTACCTTAAGGGCCGACAATAAAGGTGAGGGTGGTATTTTCTCTTTATTTTCTTTGGTTCGGAAAAAGGCGAAGTGGCTGGTGGTTCCGGCTGTGGTAGGAGGTTGCGCATTACTCGCCGATGGAATTATTACACCAAGTATTACGGTTACCTCAGCAATTGAAGGTTTAACCAGTAAGTTCGATGTGCCGGTTATCCCCATTGTATTAAGCATTTTAACGGTTCTGTTTATTATCCAGCAGTTTGGAACCAATTTGGTTGGAAAGCTTTTCGGGCCCGTAATGTTTGTTTGGTTTGCTGTCTTGGGTGTATTGGGTA
>NZ_JBFTQI010000529.1:0-4222 GCF_056398925.1 Pedobacter sp. 01T416_2 | reverse complement strand
GGCTATGCTTTAGCAGTATAGATATGCTGCTTAGAATGCCTTGCTGATCGTCAGGATCAACCAATGCACCAAGCGCCCCGTTTTGAAGCGCATCTACACTGCCATCTTTATTACCGGCAATAACCCTGAGGCCACTGGCCAGGGCTTCGATGAATACAATGCCGAAACCTTCTTTTTTACTGGGTAGAATAAAAAGATCAGACAATAGGAAATGCTCGGTAAGTTCAGCTTCATCAATAAAACCGACCATTCTGATATGATCTTGAAGTTGGTTCGTTACAATTAAATCTTCTAATCGTTTCTTTTCCACGGCATCCCATTTTCCACCCAATAGGTAAACCAGGTTTGGGTATTTCTCCAAGAGTTGTGGCAATAGCTCAATGGTGTGGTCGTATCCTTTGTACTTCTCTGAAGAAGATAAGCGTGATAGTGAAAATAGCACTAAGTTTTCGCGATTTAAATGATAGCGATTCAATAAACGCTGTGGTTTTTCGAACTGGGTAGGCAGATAATAAAAGGGGTCAAGACAATTGTTTAATACTTCAATGTGATCTGCAGAAATGTGATGCATTTCCATAATTTTATCGGCAGTAAAATGACTTACGCAAATAATCTTATCCAACTGGTTTAACATTTTGAGTTTGGAATCTGATAGTTTTTTCCAAACTTCAATGCCGTGGGCCAATAAATAGATTCTTTTATGGGGATGTATTTTCTTGATGAAATAGACAATATTGATCAAATGAATATGGCTTAACAAAATCACATCTACTTTTAATCCACTTAAAAAAGATTGCACCACGAAGCGTTCTTTATTTCCATTAAAACCTTGAAACTGTTGTTTGCTCAGGTACCTGGAATCGCGGTCGGTATTTTTATCATACATGGAATATACTGTCGATTGAACGAGCTCTTCCTCGCTTAAGTCGTATAACACACGGGATAAACTTCTGCAAACCTTTTCAATACCACCGGTAAAACTAAAAGTTTTAAGCGTTAAAAATAAAATCTTAATCGGCATGATATATTCTGTATAAGGCTAGGGCAGAACTCCAGTGCAATTTGTTTTTTCCAAAGTTTTGTATGAGCGATTTTGCCMGTTTATTTGCATATCGGGATGGATCGGCAATGTCGCAGTTTTTTCTCATCCATTCCTGAAATGGAAAAGTAAACCCCATTTTCCGCCTTTTCCAGGTTTCTACAGGTAGATCTTCTTTGTAAGCCTCTACGAGGAGTTTTTTTTTCTGTTCGTAACTAAACTTTATTTCTGTTGAAATGGAAAGAACCAGATCGACAAAATTACGGTCTAGAAACGGAACCCTTACTTCAACGCCATGACTCATGCTCATAAAATCGGTATCCTTTAACAACTGATTTTGCATGTACATGTTAAATTCAAACCAGCTTGCACGTGTTTCATTACTGGTTTTCTTTATTCCGGGGTGAAGCGGGATATCTTCCAGGCAATCGATAACCGTTTTCATATCGATGTTTAATAGTTCTGCAATTACATCTGGTGAGTAAACGCCCCGCAAGCACAGGTATTCGCCAATGGGAGAGTTTAAGCTAAGGTAATATAACCGTTTAAATTTGGTGTTGTTGGAGAAACGCATGCTCCGCAGAACGCTTTTACTCAGCCAATTTAGGTTTTGTATTTTATGGATCCGATCAAAAGAAGGGTATCCCCCAAAAAGCTCATCGGCACCTAAACCTGATAACAACACTTTTATTCCTTGCTCTTTTGCTGTTTTACACACAAACCAGGTATTAATTCCATCATTTGTAGGTTGATCCATATCGGCTAAAACGGTTTCGAAATTCTGTACGAAATCGCGATAGGTAATAAGCTGTTCAATTTTTTGAATATTTATTTTTTCAAATAGGCTATTCCGCTGTTTTTTTTCGGAAAAATCTATTTCATTAAAATTGGCAGAAATACTGGATAACTGTTTGTTATTATATTGATTAGCCAGTATCGTAATGATACTCGAATCGAGGCCACCACTAAATAGTACACCTATATCAACATCAGAAATCATCTGCTGTTTGATAGAATGGCCAAGTTGTTCGCGGATTCTTTCTATCGCGTAGCTTTCATTATTAATGTAAGATGTGCTTTCAAACTCATGGTATGATTGTGTAGAATACTCAGCGTTTCTGATGTTATATTTCAGAAAGCAGCCTTTACCTAAGCTGCAAACATCTTTTAATGTGGTGTATGGCTCTGGGATATGGCCGAATGCAAGATAGTAAATCCGCCAATTTTCATTTTCCTGATAAATATCGACGTGTTTAAAAGCCTTTACTTCTGATGAAAAAATCAAGGATCCATTGGCAAAGTGGTAATACAATGGTTTGATCCCGTTTTGATCTCTTACCAAATAGATACATTGATGCCGCTTATCGAAAATACAGAAAGCAAAAATTCCGTCCAGTTTTTCGAAAGCTTTTTCTCTCCAATGCTGGTAGGCATAAAGTATTACCTCAGTATCGGTTTGTGTTTTAAAAATGTAGCCTAAATTAATTAACTCGGTTCTAATTTGCAGGTAGTTATAAATCTCTCCATTGTATGTGATAACAATATCTTCTTTGTGGCTTAACATTGGCTGGTGACCGCTAGAACTGAGATCTAGAATGGCTAACCTACGGTTACCCAGGCATACGGATGATTTTTTATCAGCATAAATACCATGATCATCAGGCCCGCCGTGTTGCATACTATCGCACATGGCTTTTACCTGTTGATTAACTTTTTCGAATGAATTTCTACTGTTTACAATGCCCGCTATGCGACACATAATCTTATTTTATCAACCAATTAGAAGCTTTTTAATGTGTATTGGATACAGCTTCGCCCCCTCAGTCACATCTTATTTTCAAAATGAACTGATCATTTTTTTATATCTTGTCGAGCCCTATCTCAAATCTCAGATCTCACATCACCCTAGAGTGGCTCTACAAATGCTATCGATGTATTAATATTAATCGAATAGCCCATATTTTGTAAACGTAAAATAATACGCTGTTTGTTCTGTAACGATACCAATTCGGCAATTATGCCTTTAAAAGGTCCAGCTTTAATCAATACGCTTTCACCTGGTTTAATGTCATAATCAATGAGCTCCAGATCGGCGTCTGTAGCGAGCAAGAGCTTAAGGTCATGGATTTGTTGATCAGGAATAGAAGCGACTTGGCTGGAGAAATAAATAAATCTGGCAACACCATTGGTCATCAAAACTTCTGCATATTCTCTGGCCGAAATATACGCAAATAGATAAGATTTAATCAAGGGCTCTTCGACGATTTTTTTACGGTCGCTCCATTGCTTAACTGCCTTTTTAAGAGGTAAATAAGTTTGGATTCCTTTCCTGTTMAATTCTTCATTCGCCTTTTTTTCTGCTCTCGAACGTGTATAAACCGGATACCACCTGTAATTTTGATCTATCATTATACTATATCAATGATTAAACTCCATCTTGTAAATTAACCAATCTAAACAGTTAGCGATTAATCTTTTCCATCTTCCATTTCTAACCACTAAGCCCTAAACCAGTCCTTCCATCATCCTTCTCACCTTCTCCGTCGTGCTATTTAGCCCCCCTCTCTTCCAGGAGAGGGCGGGGGGAGAGGTCATTTTCTTTTCCAAAATTCCCACCAGCTCTTCTCATCATCGTAATAACCACTTTTTCCATAGCCTGTGTAATTAGAATAGTAGTAGGTTCCGGTATTACTATGGGCATAATTGGTGGTATAAATGTTCGCATGTAACTTCTCATCACCAAATGAATTTAAAATAATAGCAATGTTGTTTAGCCCATATTCTTTTGATAAACGATCAGGAATAGTGGCGGCTCTGAATTTGGAAACACCTGAACGGATAATGAATAAATTAATATCTGCTTTTCTAATGAGCGGTACAGAATCTGAAACCAGGCCTACAGGAGCGGTATCAATAATGATATATTCATAGCGCTCTCTCAGTGTTTCGATCAGTGTTTCCATCGCCTTGTGATGCAGCAATTCTGAAGGATTTGGGGGTACTGGGCCAGAGGTGATGTAGTCGATATTGTGCCGTTCATCGGTAAAGATAATATCAGCTAAATCGGCCTGTTTTGATAAATAACTACTTAAACCAATGTGGTTGTCTGAGCCAAAGGCATGGTGAAGTTTAGATTTTCGTAAATCTGCGGCAATCAGAATCACTTTCTTGTCTATAATGGAA
>NZ_JBFTQI010000528.1:0-4868 GCF_056398925.1 Pedobacter sp. 01T416_2 | reverse complement strand
GGGATAAGGAGTTCTGAAATCCGATCTGCCCATTATTGTACACGATATCTTTCCCCCGGCGCTTAATGACCAGCCCATTCCCGTGAAACCGTTTGGATCGGATGGCTTTGCGCCTGATGCATGATACCTCAGAACGATCGGCACACTAAGGTCCCCCTCCTTAATGGTATATAAGGGAATCTCTATGTCAGGAACACCTGTAAAACTCCCAACAGGATAATCGACATACTTCATAAACTGCTGAGTAGAGGGTGATGGAAGGGTTACCTTAGGTAGTTCTTGTGCCCCGGCAACAGAATAAAAAAAGGTAAGCAGAAAAAAAAATAATCTATAATTTCTCATAATCAAATATTGAAAAAATCAAAAAAGTGCCATTTATCGCAATAGAACTGAACCTTCAAATCAACAATATCAAGATCTATTGGATATAGCCTTTGAAAATGATGATCATTCGCTTGGCGAATGGATGTGACTCAATTGTATCAATCTAAGGGGCCTAAATCATAAATGTACAATTAGGCCCCTAAAGTAATTTTTAAAAAAAATGAATGAGAATGTTTTTGACGAACTCGACAAATCGTGTGACGAACAGCCATTACGAGGTGACGAATGGAATTGCAAAGGCAGCAGGAACTCGAGCGAAGGGAAAATATCCGCACGCTTATCCCTGATCTTGTTTCTGCTTTGAAGGATATCGCTAAAAAGCAGGATATGGTTTTGTATTTTGCCAATTACGATGCATTTAACCTTCGGGCAGCGCATCGTGAGCTACTGGAGGCCATTCCTAAAGACTATCGGAATTGCGGTCTGGATAGTGATGAGCAGGCATTGATTTCCCGTTTTGTAGATAGCCATCAAAATCTGGAGGGAATACGCAGAGCTTATAATGAACGTTTTATCCCGCATGAGATTTCCGAATTCAAGGAATTTCTTTGCAGCCTGGAAGCCTATCCCCTTTCCTTGGAGCAGATGCGGGCGGTGGTCTGTGAGGAAGACAATAATCTGGTGATTGCTGGAGCAGGTACGGGAAAGACGACCACCATCAGTGCGAAAATCGCCTATATCCTGGAGAAGAACCTGGCAAGACCCGAGGAGCTGCTGGTGATCTCTTTTACCAATAGCGCAGTAGATGAGATGTTTGACCGGACCTGTAATTTCTTGCGGGATGATGAACTGGCCAGCGGGATCACTTTTAAAACTTTTAATGGCTTTGGCAATATGGTCTGCAGGCATTGCAGCCCCTACCCGGTGAAGCTCGCTTTTGATGGTAAGGACTACCGGGCCAAGTCGTTTATGCAGCGGGAGTTTGACAGGCTGTTTTTAACTGACGCGGATTTTGCGCAGAAGGCGGTTAACTTCATCTCTTTTTTTGTCCGGCCCCCGCGGGATGACTTTGAGTTTGAGTCGGAAAACGATCTGATCAAACATGAGCAGGCTTTCCGTAATGTGAGCCTGAACGGGACAGAGTGCAAAAGTCTAGAAGAGGTGRTGATCGCCAATTTCCTGTACCTGCACCAGGTGGAATTTGTGTACGAGCGGACCTATCCGCTACAGGCCGAAGACCAAAATCCTGATTTTGG
Source organism: Pedobacter sp. 01T416_2 (assembly GCF_056398925.1). Lineage (NCBI taxonomy): Bacteria > Pseudomonadati > Bacteroidota > Sphingobacteriia > Sphingobacteriales > Sphingobacteriaceae > Pedobacter > Pedobacter sp. 01T416_2. The sequence goes on along the minus strand of NZ_JBFTQI010000528.1, from coordinate 3,288 downwards.
CGCCTATTCCCCTGATTTCTATCTGCCGGAATACGACATCTACCATGAGCATTATGGCATTGACGAGCAGGGCAATGTTCCCGCTTATTTCAAATGCAAACCTCCTTTTAAAACCCCTACCGAACAGTACCAGAGCGGCATGCGCTGGAAGGAACTGATCCACGAGAAATACGGGACCCGCCTGATCAAAACCTATTCCTTTCAGAACCGCAATGGAACGCTGCTCAAAGCGCTAAAAATTCACCTGGATAGCTACAAAGTGACCTTGAACAAACGGGACCTGGGCGAAATTTTGACCAAGATCAAAGCGCTGGACGACTATGAGGACTTTATGGGCCTGATCTTTACCTTCCTGAATCTGATGAAGTCCAATAACAGCACAATAGAGCAGTTAAAATCGAAAGCCGCAGACCAGCGCTTTGAAGTATTCCTCGGCGTATTTGCGCCATTGAGCGAGGCCTACCAGGCTGAACTGAAACGCACGGGCTGTATCGATTATAACGATATGGTGAACCATGCAAGCAGGTATATTTCCAGCGGTGAATTCAATAAAAAGTACCGTTATATTTTAGTGGACGAGTTTCAGGACATGTCCCTGGGCCGTTATGGCCTGGTCAAGGCATTGAAAGCCGCCAATCCCATCGCCAAGCTTTACGCCGTCGGAGACGACTGGCAGTCCATCTTCCGCTTTACCGGCAGCGACATCAGTATCATCACCGGATTTTCAAAGCATTTTGGGGTGACCGCCGAAAATGCAGTACTCCAGACTTACCGTTTTAACCAGGAGATACTCAACTTAAGCAGTGGCTTTATCCAGGTGAATCCCTCCCAGCTGAAAAAAAACCTGTCCTCGCCTTTTAAGGCATCACGTCCTTCTTTTGTACTCACTCCTCTAGCCAGCTATGGCAATAAAGCGCAAAGGGATCTGCAGAAGTTTGATGCTCTAAAAGATACCTTGGCAAAGATCAAGAAAGACCACGCCACCGCCTCTGTATTTCTCATCGGGCGCTACCACCATAATTCGCCCGCAGACTTAAGGGAACTGCAGAAAGCTTTTCCAGGGCTCAAGCTCTCCTATTTCACCGCCCATGCCTGTAAGGGGCTGACCTGTGACGTGGCCATTTTGCTGGACCTAGATAGCGGCGTATACGGTTTTCCCTCCCAGATGGCCGATGATCCGATTTTAGGCTACCTGCTCCAGCACGGAGACGGTTTTGAAAATGCAGAGGAAAGGCGCCTGTTTTATGTCGCCCTGACCCGCGCCCGCCACCAGGTCTATCTCCAATATCATCCCCATAACATGAGCAAATTCTTAGCTGAACTCATACAGGATCATGGTATCGGTGAGGGACAAACCGCTCAACAGAAATKCCCGAGCTGCGAAGGGCTTATGATAGCCAGAAGTTCAGACAAGGGAAAGTTCTGGGGATGCAGTAATTATCCTCGCTGCAAACAGATTATGCGCGTGGCTGCTATTGCAAAATAAGAACTAGATTTTTTCGAGAAGCACTATTTTAGATTGACACAGTTTATTTTACATACACCAATTTTAAAAATAAACCCCCAGACTCTTTTGCTCGTTCAATTTCGATCAGTTTGCCAAATTTCAAGACCTCCTCATCTCTTCTTTAGCATCTGGCCTACCTCGCAAATCATCCCAACGGGCTTGCAATTGTTGTAAATAGTCCATTATAATACTGGTGTAAGATGCTGTATTATCTATCCTTGATCAACTAAGATCAGTATGCAAAAACATCCAACCCCAAAAGCTTAACACTATTGAAGTTGGACTGGATTTCGTTATTTAGCCTAGCTCTGGATAATCATGATATAATCCATACACTAGATGAAGACATAAAACAAGAAGATTAATTGTGGGCAACAAAACGCAGAAGATCTCGAAACCATTTAGCTGAGTTAACCTTTTCTTCATCCTTATCAAAATGACCGGAACCAATAAGAAAAGAATAATTGGGAGAATTAAAATTAAAAACACTGATATTATACCCAGAACCTCATCAAAATCTACACCCAGACTAAAAACAGTATCCGTAAGCTTCAATGTAATAAAAGCTAGCGTTGCTATATTGGTTATAATACTTAACAACCCTACATATATGATAGGTTTATTATTGTTTGGGGCCATTTTCTATTTCTTTTTTAATTTCCTCGGTAACTTGTTTACTTGTCCCTTCATCAATGTTTGAATGTTCAACTTTCACCTTTTGTTTTTTGTTATCCACAACTTTGATGTTTGTCACCTTTGTTTTTTACCGTCCTTCGCCTTAATTTTTATTGCCTACTAAAAACCTTGTATTAGTTTTGTGGACAGCTTGCTTATGTAATTTAATGTGTTAAATATCAAAATACATTACCTCATTTTATGCTAAATACATTAAACTCAGATACCCAAAAATATCGGATATTTGAGTTTAAAGTAATTCCTATTTATCTGATTTAAATAAAGACGGCAATTCACTATAATAATCAGGTTGATATTTGGACATGAGATCGCCTGTTAGGCTAACACTATACTCGAACAAGTCGAAATCGAACCTAAAAAAAATTTCCTCATCAAAAAACTTCTTATTCTTCTTGTAAAGTTTTTCACTAATCTGATAGGACATCGCATCATCAAAAAGAAACCGCTCCGCTACAACCTGGTCAAGAAAAAGCTCTTCCAGCTTTTTATATGGAATATGAGAGATATTGATGGACCCAAACATATGTTCTTCGTTACGTAATACCACATCTAAGTAAACCTGATAATAATATTTTTCCATGATATTGTTTTAACGCTTATTATGCACCTCCCAAAGATAAGCAGCCCAACGGCAATAAATCCAATTGGACTTGGTCTACTAATTACAGGAAGATTGATTGAAGAACCACTTTAAGCCGAAATGGGGTGACAGTTTAAATGCCGAATGGACGGCCATTTTTGCCGAAATGCCCACATAAATCTGACGGATATTCTATGCTAAAAACTTTTTAAACCCGATTGTTATTTCCGTACGCACCAAGTGGTCATGGCTCTCATATTCTGCACATTGGTCGTCTTGATGGGTTCGTGAAGTTGTCCGCCAAGTTTTTTGGTGAGCCTCACCAGCATTTCCTGGTTGACTAAAAAGCGCTCTGATCCGTCTGGAAGAATATACCTCCCATTTCCGATAAAACGGACCAGCGATTCAATACCGATTTCTGAGGCCAGGCGACAGAAGAAATATCCACCGGGTTTAAGTACGCGCCACATAGCGCTTAACATACGCGCCACATAGCGCTTAACAT
>NZ_JBFTQI010000527.1:0-4234 GCF_056398925.1 Pedobacter sp. 01T416_2 | reverse complement strand
GGATTAATTGAGTTCCCAATAGAGTATACATCAGGAATTTTAAGCCCGCCATTGGTATAAGATCTGTTATAAAATGCAGAATTACCAAGATTTTTTTGATAAGTTTCCCCACCTAATGAAGCATTTAATTCAAAATCGTTTGATAATTGTTTTGTTGCATTTAATAAACCCTGAATACGATAAGATTTATTGGTATTTTGTGTTATCTCATAATCGCCACCTGAAAAGGCTACACCAGCTCCTCTATTTTTTCTTTCATAAGCAATATTATAAAAGTTAGTATTGGTTCTTACCAAAGCAGAAAGCCATGGAAGGATTTTGATATTTACGTCAATATTGGCCAATAAATTATTTTCTTTTTGCGTTCTGTTATCATTTTGAAGTCCATAGGCAAATGATCCTATACCATAAGGGTCATAAAGATTACGATTGCTGGAACCTAAAGCACCACCAGTTACCGGGTTGATATTGTTATCAATATAAGCACTTAAATCAACGTTTCTAGGCTTATAATACGTAAATGCAAATAATGGGTTATTGGCACTTCCTTGTCTTGCCGGATTCAATGAATTCGACATCGTATAATTTACACTCGCATCAACAGAAATTGATTTTGAAATTACCCTGGTCACTCTAAGCGCAAATGCATCTCTTTTTAAGTTATTACCGGGTAAAACACTTGAATTATATAAATTGGTATAAGCTAAACGATAAGTTGTGTTTTCATTTGCACCTTCAACTGATACATTGGTATTGATGAATTTTCCGGTATTAAAATAATCTAATGGATTATTGGCTACCCATGGCCTAACTACCCCATCTAAATCTTTAACCATTCTTCCATCCAATTTAGGGCCAAAAGAATATCCACCTACATAATAACCGGCCTGCTGATCAACAACATCCATCCCATTTGCATCTTTTGCAAAAACAGGTGAAATTCCACCTCCATACTCATTTTGAAGATCTACAAATTTATAAGCATCGTCAAAAGAACTGGTTTGTGAAACAGTTACACCTAAACCTTTGGTAGTTTTACCTTTTTTTGACGTAATAAGGAGTACACCACCAGCTGCTTTAGATCCATATAGTGCCGAAGCTGCAGCTCCTTTTAACACACTAATGCTTTCTATATCATCAGAATTAATATTTTTCATGATATTACCAAAATCTGCGGCATCACCCCATGAATCTGCTCCAGAGGTGCCAGGTTCTAACAATATACCGTCATAAACCACCAAAGGTTGTGTATTTGAACTTAACGATGAATTACCTCTGATTCTTATTCTGGAAGAAGAAGAAGGACCACTGGCACCTTGATTGATCATAACCCCTGCTACTTTACCCTGTAAAGCATTTACCACATTGGCGTTATTTGCTTGTGCTAATTCTGCTCCACCAACAGCTGTTGCAGAATAACTTAGTCTTTTAACTTCTTTTTTAACACCAAAACCAGTAACAATAACTTCATTTAGTGATTTGGAATCATCGTGCATTACAATAGCCAGATTTGATGAGGCAGCAACTTCTTGAGTGACTAAACCAATAGATTTAAAAATCAATCTAGCGCCATCTTTTACCGTAAGGGTAAATCTACCTTCGGCGTTGGTAGAAGTTCCATTTTGAGTTCCCTTTTCGAGAACACTCACCCCAGGAATGGGATCACCGGACGCGTCTTTAACGGTACCAGTAATATTCTTCTGTGCAAAAGCGGTTATTGTTAAAAAACATAACAATAGCACACTTAGACACTTTAAGTACATTTTTTTCATAATTTTATTTGTTTAGTTGATATTAGTTTGAAATAATTCGGGACTTGGTTGAGGATCATTTTTTCATTTATGCATACAGTTCGCTTATTAGTTAAAAACTTGTTTAATTCTTTATTCAATTGAAATTAGCTTAATCAAATAAGCTATTTTCGACCATCAAACTGGCGGCAGCCAATAATTCAGCCTCATCACTTAAACTAGAGCATTTAATTTCTGTTTGTTCGGCTACCCGAGGTATACAAAACTCGTTAATTGCCTGTTGTATTGGCGGCAGAAGCATTTTTCCAGCTTTTGCACCACGGCCACTTAATACAATCCGTTCAGGATTCATAATATGGATTAAAGTTGCCAATCCTTTACCAATCTGAAATGCGGCATCAGCTAAAATAGAAATAGCAACAGGGTCTTGTTTTACAACTGCATTCAAGAAATGATCTACATGGCTTTTACTTTTATCATTAAAAAGCGTTCTTAAACTTGTTTCTTCTCCATTTTTTACCGCTGTTTCTGCTTTTTGAACCATCACCAAAAGAGACGTTTCCACTTCAAGGCATCCCCGCTTACCACAAGAGCACAAGGTATTGGAATTAGATAAAGGGATATGGCTAAATTCGCCAGCATAACCGCTACTCCCCCGGTATAATTTGCCATTAATAATCATCCCTAAACCTGTGCCCCAGCCAATATTAACTACAAGCACATCTTTTAAATTTCTTGCTTCACCAAAGTTCAATTCAGCTAAGGCAATCAAACTCGAGTCGTTATCTATGTAAACCGGTAAACTTAATTTTTTAGCGAGATAGTCTTGCAGGCTTATATCGTTTTCAACCTGCATAAATGAATAGTTCATTCCCTTCTCTGCATTTACAAAACCCGGCATACCAATACCAATTCCCAATAAATTTTCTTTATTGATTGTTGATTTCTTTATGCAGTGGTCAATAAATTCAATTAAAGTATCAGCACTTTTACTCTCGGTCATGTCTAAATCAATCACCTGCGTGGGTAAAACCTGATGATTTGACAAATCATATATGGTTAATTGACTGGTTAACTGATCCATTGCTACTGCTATTATATACCTTTTGTAATCAGGGTTTAATAAAAAATTTAAAGGGCGGCGGCCCCCGGTAGATGGTGCCAATCCTTGCTCTATAATTAAGCCGTCTTCTATCAAAGCATTTACAGTCGACGTAATTAGAGGCAGGCTCTTTTTAGTACGTTTACTTAAATCGGTAAGCGATGATTTTTTTTTATAATAAAGTAGCTTAATAATGTCGGCCCTTAGTCGTTGTGCTTTCTTAATAGTTGCTGACATTTTTTTAATTTGGTTACATAAAAATATAAAAAAAACAAAAGAAATGCAATCTTTTTAAAAAAATTAAAAAGAAAGTTATTTTATATACATATTCACAAAAACATGATACTGGTTTTGTTTCATAATCTGTTTGGTAAGGGTTAGTTAAATTGGTTAGTTACTTTATCAGTATTATTCGATTAGTAGTTTGCAATAATAATTTGAACTATTTAATCATGGGAAAAACTGAACCCATTAATTTTATCAGGAGATGTAAATTGAATATACAGTTAGATTTTTACATGTTTTTTACTAACCACTGACATAACAAACTTATGAAAAAAAAATATAAACAATGAAGACTTTTTAATTTTTTTAAAAAGGTGATTTTGGCACAAAAAAAAAGCCTGCGTAAAGCAAGCTTTTTCAAAAAAATATCCTATAAATTAATGGATGCCCATAAACAACCTGCTCCATCTTATTTTATGCAAGAAAGATGCAGTACTATCCCAGCTCATCCAAACAAATAAAGCTTTACCTACAATATGGTCTTCTGGCACAAAACCCCAATAACGCGAATCGGCCGAATTGTGACGGTTATCACCCATCATCCAATAGTAGTCCATTTTAAAAGTATAAGTAGTGGCTACTTTATCATTAATATACCAAATACCTGCTTTTTGCTCTACTTTATTTCCTTCGTAAGTTCTAATAGCCCTGTAGTACAGCGGCATGGTATTGCTATCGATTTTAACGGTCCATCCTTTTGAAGGGATTTTAATCGGCCCGAAGTTATCCCTGTTCCATACTCTGTTGGGATCGTTCGGAAAAACACCTCCCGGAACATCCCCAGCAGCATCGGGACTTAAGGTAACTGATTTCACAAAATCAAATGCTTTTAATTTACCGGCAATTTCTGGCGATGCATCTACAACGTATGTCTTATCTGCAATAGCAGGTGTTCCGCCTAAATTAAGTTTAAATTCATCAAGTATAGAATAATTAAAGTCCATGGTTTTAAACTCGATGCGATATGGCATCATACCCGTGTTTTTTAAAGGCTCATTTTTGCCATTTACATTGGCAATACCATTGCTCATCGAAATTACATCGCCCGGAATACCTATACATCTTTTAATAAAATTCTCCCGTTTATCTACCGGGC
>NZ_JBFTQI010000526.1:0-4255 GCF_056398925.1 Pedobacter sp. 01T416_2 | reverse complement strand
AAAGTCGTCATCTCGACCGAAGCACCGCGGAGTGGAGAGATCTATCTTGACAGATTTCTCCACTCCGCCTGAAATGACGATCTGCGGGTTATATTAAGGTCAAAAGTAATAAAAGCGCAATTATATTGTAGGCTACAATGAGCTTTTTAAAATTTTAACACTATTTTTGCAACTTCAAAAAAAAAGCATGATTCATTTCTTCCTTAGTCAATCGCAGGCGATTTTTGTTCTACAAACAGACAAAGCGCTTTCTACCACTGATATTACTAAACTTGAATGGTTATTTGGCGGTGCCAAAATCTCGCAAGAAAAAGCGCTAACAGGCTTTTTCGTTGGGCCAAGAGCAGCAATGATTACTCCATGGAGTACCAACGCAGTAGAGATTACCCAAAACATGGACATGCAGGGAATCATCAGGATTGAAGAATTTAAGCAGGTTGATGAAAGTTTTGCGGATTACGACCCGATGCTTTCTCAAAAATACGACAAGCTCGATCAGGAGGTATATACCATCAATATCAAACCTGAACCTATTTTAGAAATCACCGATATTGCTGCTTACAACAAACAAGAAGGGCTTTCTTTAAGCGATGAAGAAGTTGAGTATTTAAATACTTTAGCGCAAAAACTAGAAAGACCGCTAACCGATTCTGAAGTTTTTGGTTTCTCTCAAGTGAATTCGGAACACTGCCGCCATAAAATTTTCAATGGTAAATTTGTAATCGATGGCGTAGAGCAACCTACTTCTTTATTTAAGCTGATCCGCAAAACATCAGAAGAAAATCCTAATGATATTGTTTCGGCCTATAAAGATAACGTAGCTTTTATCAAAGGCCCGAAAGTGCAACAATTTGCACCTAAACGTGCCGATGAGCCGGATTATTATACTACAAGCGATTTTGAATCGGTAATCTCATTAAAAGCAGAAACCCATAATTTCCCTACCACTGTTGAGCCTTTTAATGGTGCAGCAACAGGTTCGGGTGGTGAAATCAGAGACCGTTTAGCAGGTGGACAAGGTTCGTTGCCTTTAGCAGGAACTGCCGTTTACATGACTGCACTTTCGCGTTTAGAAGATAACCGCCCTTGGGAAAAAGGCGTTGAAGAAAGACAATGGTTGTACCAAACCCCGATGGATATCCTGATCAAAGCATCTAACGGTGCTACAGATTTTGGAAATAAATTCGGTCAACCGCTTATTACTGGTTCGGTTTTAACTTTCGAACACGAAGAAGATTCCCGAAAACTGGGTTTCGATAAAGTAATTATGCTAGCGGGTGGTGTCGGTTACGGTAAAGCCAGTCAGGCACAAAAACTTAAACCAAAAGAAGGCGATAACATCGTTATCCTGGGTGGAGAAAATTATAGGATCGGGATGGGTGGTGCAGCCGTTTCATCTGCAGATACTGGTCAGCACGGAAGCGGCATTGAATTAAATGCCATCCAGAGATCGAACCCTGAAATGCAAAAACGTGCTGCAAATGCGGTACGTGGCATGGTAGAAAGCGATCACAATTCGATTATCTCTATCCACGATCACGGTGCAGGTGGTCACTTAAACTGTTTATCAGAGCTAGTTGAAGAAACCGGTGGTTTAATAGATCTTGATAAATTGCCAGTGGGCGACCCTACCCTTTCGGCTAAAGAAATTATCGGAAACGAATCGCAGGAGAGAATGGGCTTGGTAATCGGCAACGAGCATATCGAAACCTTACAAAAAATAGCCGACCGCGAACGCTCGCCAATGTATACCGTAGGTAAAGTAACCGGCGATCACCGTTTTACCTTTAAATCTGCAACAACAGGTTTAAAACCTATGGATTTTGAATTGGCCGCCATGTTTGGCAGTTCACCAAAAATCGTAATGGACGATCAAACCATCGACCGTAAATATGAAGCCGTAACCTATAACAACAACGAATTAAACACCTATTTAGAACAGGTGCTTCAATTAGAAGCGGTTGCATCTAAAGATTGGTTAACCAATAAAGTAGACCGTTGTGTGGGGGGGCGTGTAGCTAAACAACAATGTGCAGGCCCATTACAGTTGCCTTTAAACAACTGTGGTGTAATGGCTTTAGATTTTCAGGGGAAAGAAGGTATAGCCACTTCAGTTGGCCATGCACCACTTTCGGCCTTGATCGATCCTGCAGCGGGTAGCCGCAATGCGATTGCAGAATCACTTTCGAATATCGTTTGGGCACCCCTAAAAGATGGCTTAAAAAGTGTTTCACTTTCTGCCAACTGGATGTGGGCCTGTAAAAATGAAGGCGAAGATGCCCGTTTATATGCAGCGGTAAAAGCTTGTTCTGATTTTGCCATCGATTTAGGAATCAATATCCCAACCGGAAAAGATTCGTTATCGATGAAACAGAAATACAAAGATGGTGATGTAATTGCACCGGGAACGGTAATTATTTCTGCCGGAGCAAATTGCGACGATATTACCAAAGTGGTTGAGCCGGTACTTCAAAAAAACGGTGGATCAATTTATTACATCAACCTTTCTAACGATACCTACAAATTAGGTGGTTCATCTTTTGCACAGATTTTAAATAAAATCGGCACAGAAACACCTGATGTTAAAGGTGCTGATCAATTTAAAACAGCTTTTAATACCCTTCAGCAATTAATCAAAGCTGACAAAATCCAGGCAGGTCACGATATTGGTAGCGGTGGTTTAATCACAACCCTATTGGAAATGTGTTTTGCCGACCGCGATTTGGGCGCTTCGATCGATTTGTCTTCACTAGCGGAAGCAGATAGCATTAAAGTATTATTTGCAGAGAACATTGGTATTGTATTCCAGGCCGATGCTTCTGTTGAAGATACCTTTGCACAGGCCGGCGTTGCTTTCCATAAAATTGGTGAGGTAAATGCATCAGCTAAACTGGAAGTTAAAAATGCTGCTGATCGCTTCAGCTTTGRTATCGACCATTTACGTGATGTTTGGTTCAAAACTTCATACTTATTAGATAGTAAACAAACCGGAAACGGATTGGCGAAAGAACGCTACGACAATTATAAAAACCATGTTTTAAATTACACTTTTCCATTACAATTTGATGGAAAGAAACCTGTAATCGATCCGACTAAACCACGACCAAAAGCAGCCATCATCCGCGAAAAAGGAAGTAATTCTGAGCGCGAACTGGCCAATGCCATGTATTTGGCAGGTTTTGATGTGAAAGACGTACACATGACCGATTTAATTACCGGAAGAGAAACTTTAGAAGATATCCAGTTTATAGGTGCAGTTGGTGGTTTCTCTAACTCTGATGTTTTAGGATCGGCCAAAGGTTGGGCAGGTGCATTTTTATACAACGAAAAAGCAAGAGTAGCCTTGGAGAAATTCTTTGCCCGTCCTGATACCTTATCAGTTGGGGTTTGCAATGGTTGCCAGTTATTTATAGAGTTGGGCTTAATTAACAAAGATCACGAAGAAAAACCTAAAATGCTCCACAACAAAAGTGGCAAGCACGAAAGTATTTTCACTTCGCTAACCTTACAAGAAAATAATTCGGTCATGTTATCTACACTGGCCGGAAGCACTTTAGGTGTTTGGGTATCACATGGTGAAGGAAGGTTCTCATTGCCATACACAGAAGATAAATATAAAATCGTGGCCAAATATGCTTACGAAACTTATCCAGCTAGCCCGAATGGCTCAGATTACAACACCGCAATGTTATGTGATGAAACTGGCCGCCACCTGGTAATGATGCCACACATTGAGCGTTCATTGTTCCAATGGCACTGGGCAAATTATCCACAAGGCCGTAAAGACGAAGTTTCGCCATGGATGGAAGCCTTCGTAAATGCACGCAAGTGGATTGAAAACAAGGGGTAAGCAACTGATGAAGCTGTAAAATGGATGATGGAATTAAAAACCATCATCCATTTTTTGTTTTTACAAGCATTCGTCATTTCGAGCAATTTGTTTCTTAAAATCGTCATGTTGAACTTGATTCAGCATCTATCATGCTAATTAAACCCTGAACAGGTAAGGTCAGGTACAACTGAATCATATAAATTGTCATTCTGAGGCACGAAGAATCTCTAACAGATAACTGGCTTGTTTTAATTTTTAATGGCTTTGAAATGGGAAACCGATAATAGCAAGCTTTCCATAGCTGAAGGATTCTTCACTGCGTTCAGAATGACAATTCTCCAACGATATTAAAAAAAACGGCCTGGGCACCGCCCAAACCGTTTCAATTTACCCAACCTTACATTTTTCTATAAGAGCATTAAT
>NZ_JBFTQI010000525.1:0-4260 GCF_056398925.1 Pedobacter sp. 01T416_2 | reverse complement strand
TTTTACTGTCGGTCAGATTGGTCAGGATAGAAGAAGTTCCTGATACAGCAGAAATTGGTTGGTTGAACAACAAATTATACGAATAACTCAGGTAATAATTGGCAATGATATTTAAGCGGTTTTTGAACAGGCTGATATCGGTACCAAAATTATACTGGGAAGTAGATTCCCATCCCAGCTTCGGGTCCTGGATGGCATTTGGCCAGATCGCCGTCGAAATCGCATTTCCAAAAACCACACCGCCCGGCGCACTCATTTCCTGTGCGGTTCTGTAATTCGGAATGTTGTTGTTGCCGCTCAATCCCCAACTTGCCCTTAACTTAACAGTTGATTGTTCGCCAAGAAAACTGTTATAGAAATCTTCTTCCGAAAGGTTCCATCCTGCGGCTACCGAAGGAAAATTGCCATATTTATTCAGCGGACCAAACCTTGATGACCCATCACGGCGGAATGAACCGGTTAAAAAGTATTTACCAGCATAGTTATAGCTGAAACGGCCGAAATAAGAAAGTAAGGTATTGGTAGCTTTAGCCGTTTTGTTTGCTCCATCGGTTATTAAAGTCAAAAATCCTGCATCAGCACCTTTATCCGTAATTTCGCCTATTTTATCGTTCTGGAAACCACTGGCAGAAATACGGATCAGATCGCTGGTTGTTTTTTGCGCAGAATATCCTCCAAGCACATCAATTTTATGTTTGCCAAAGGTTTTATTGTAGTTTAGGGTAAATTCGCCAAGCTGATCAACCTGGCTAAGGGTTTGCGCAATTGCATTCGCCGCCGTTATTGCAGCTGTAGAATAAGGTGGGTTGTTACCATTACTTAAGCTGGTTGGCAAATAAAAATCATATTTTTCATTGTAAGTCTGTGTACCCAAATTGGCTTTAAAATCCAGTCCATCCAATATGTTATAAGTGGCGTTAGCATTATAGGTACTTCTAGCCCCTTTTCTGGTAATTTTTACCTGTTCAACTGTAGCTAAAGGATTCTCAGGATTCTGTATCCCATACTGAGAAGCTAAAGCCCCCATGCCAAACTGGATCGGGTTTCCATTGGCATCCCTCGCAGGCAGATAAGGCAGGTAAATTAAAGCCGACATCATCGGGCTTAAATCGTAACGGCCTTCCCTCACCTCGCGGTTATCGTTCTGCGTATACGAAATATTTGCGCCTACACGTAAACGCTCACTCACCTTACCATCAATATTCCCCCTGAAGTTGGTTACTTTTTGGTTGGTGTTGGTAACAATACCATCGTTGTTCTGGTAGCCACCGCTTAAAAAGTATTTTACATCTTTAGTACCGCCAGAAAATGAAAGGTTATGGCGTTGGAAAGCTGCATTGCGATAGAGTTCATCCTGCCAGTCGGTATTATAAGCTGCAGGGATAGCCTGTTGTGTGCTGAAATTATAAAGATCGGCAGGAATGCTTACACTACTTCCATTGCCTACATTGGCAATACGGGTAGTATTATTATCACCGAACATCGCATCGTTCCAGGTTTTGCCCGAGTTTACCCACAAATCTTTATAGGCATTGTTGCGTCCGTCGATTAAAAGTTGGATAAACTGGTTGGCATCCAATAATTTTACTTTTTTGGCCAACTGGGAAATACCGCCCTGAACATCGTACTCAAACTTCCCTTTTCCATCTGCACCTCTTTTGGTGGTGATTAACACTACCCCACCCGATGCCCTTGAGCCATAAATGGCAGCAGAAGCCGCATCCTTCAAAATGTCGATGGTTTCRATATCCTCTGGATTGATGGATACGTTGTTTCCTGCCGGATAACCATCAATTACATATAAGGGATCGGAACTGGCGTTAATCGAACCGATGCCCCTCACCCTGATTTTAGTACCCGAATATGGCGCACCGCTGGTTTGCGATACCTGCACACCGGCAACCTTACCAACCAATGCCTGGCCAACAGTAGGAGAAGTTAAATTCATTTCGCTGGCTTTAACACTGCTGATGGCACCTGTTACATCCGATTTTCTGATTTTCTGGTAACCAATGGCCACAACCTCATTTAGGGTATTGCTGCTTTCTTTTAAAGTAACATTAATATTCTGGCGGCCGTTAACCGTAACTTCCTGATTATCGTAACCGATATAAGAGAATACTAAAATTGCACCTTCTTCTACATTAATGGAGTATTTACCATTGGGATCGGTAACGGTTGTTTTTTTTGTTTTCTTTTCGAAAACACTTACACCCGGTAAGGGTTGGTTATTTTGATCGGTAACTGTTCCGCTTACCGTGGCAAATACTTTATGTTGTAAGCCCGACGCAGTTACTTCATGATTAATCGCTGTTGCACTGGAATTACAGATGGCCAATAGGCCTAAAGGCAAAAGCAATTTCCGGCAAGCACTTTTTATACTTGCGGTTAAAAAAAATGATGTCATCTTTTTGTTCTTAGTAATGGTTTTGAAATATAATTGGGGGTTCGTTTTAAGTAGAAGCGTAGATTTTCACATTTACATAGGCTTATCCTTTAAGGTTAACAAGTAATTTTTGGAGCGTTCTACAGCGGCAAAAGTAGTGGTCTACTTTTAACACGATGTATCTATTATGTTAACTCTATACACCAATTTGAACTGGCACTTTAAATTAATATTAACACCAATACATATATAATAAATCGTTTTAACAACCATCAAAGAATAACATCTTGTTAATGTTTCTTTAATGGCCAATCTTTAAATTTGCTTCCAAAACTTTGATGAAACCCCTTTATACCTTCTTTGTGTTCTGCCTTTTTTGGCAAGGCTTATCTGCACAAGATTTAACCAGCCAGTCTTATCAGTTAATTAAGACCAGGAACGAAGTACAATACAAAAATTATTACCTGCTTTCCCTTTTTCAGCAATTGCCCGAGCTGCGCAAAATGCTGAGTACAGATACGGCGTTCAGCAACATCTATAAATCGAAAACCACACAGGTAAATGAAGCGGTAAAAACCTGCAAAACAGATATTAGCTGTTACGCAAAAGCCTTAAAATTCAACAATGAAGAAATAGCCCATATCGGCAACCGTTTGGCGCTGCTTTATACAGAAAACAATGCATTGGGAAATTTGGTAAAAAATCATCTTATCCCCTCAGGTTGTTATGCCATGTTTGCCAAAGAACCACACAAAACCCTTTTAATAAAAGCATGGGAACAAGATGCCAATGCCATTAATTATGCAATTGGCGTTTACGTAGAAGGAAACAAGCCCAATTACCCGAAAATAGATTCGATCAGTTTTAGTCTAACTGACAAAACGTTTGCAGAACTCACATCGGCCAGTGCATTATTAGCCTTGCAGGGCAATAATAAGCTCTTTTTCGAACCTGCCATGTTATTTGCATTGGAAGCTTTAGAACTGAACGAACGCAATGAGGCCGCCGATTACGAGCCGATGGCTAAAGGCGTAAACCTTGCCGCCATTAACCAGATCAAAAAAATAGATTGGAAAAAATATCCTTACAGCGTAATCCTGGTTCCGGGAGCAGGTCCGGAAGAAAAAGACGTTGCGCTAAGTGCTGGCGGAATGATCCGCTGCCGCTTAGCAGCTATACAGTATAAAAAAGGTGTAGCCCCTTTTATTGTAGTATCGGGTGGCCGCGTTCACCCTTATAAAACCAAATTCAGCGAAGCCTACGAAATGAAGAAATTCCTGATGGAAGTGCTTCAGATACCCGAAAGTGCCCTTATTATGGAGCCACATGCCCGCCATACCACCACTAACATGCGTAACTGTGCAAGGCTAATGTTCAGGTACGGGATGCCGGTAGATAAACCCGGTTTAGCCTGCACCGTAAAATCGCAGAGCTATAACATCACCAATCTACTCCCCGAGCGTTGCAAAAAAGAACTCGGCTACTATCCTTATAAAAACGGAAAACGTTTAAGTGATACCGAATCCGAATTCTACTTTAATACAGCTTCCTTACAAATTGATTTTGATGAACCTTTAGATCCTTAGTTTATGAAAACATTAAATCCTATTTTAGTACTGATCATGATGTTTTTTGTAGCCCGGTACAATAAAACCGATGGAAAGATTACAAAAACGATTACAATTGATTCGTTGGGTGCCTGTCAGGGTATTTCTTATCAAAACGGAAGGTATTTCCTCTACGGAGATAGAGAAGTGGGCATCATGCGCGAATATCAGCTCCAGAAAGACTCGTTGATTGATCAGCATAAGGAATACAAGTTCACCGTTAAAGGAGAAAATATCATCAAACATCCCACTGGCATTGCCTATCAC
>NZ_JBFTQI010000524.1:0-4263 GCF_056398925.1 Pedobacter sp. 01T416_2 | reverse complement strand
GAGATCAATGCGGTAAATACGATTAAGAAGATGTTACTATTCTTTTTAACAGCTCCGTTGAAGGTGTGCAAGTAAAAAGAACTAAAATAATTATACAGAACAAAGCTCACCAAAAGACTCTGGGAGATTATGACGAACCACAACGATGTTTTGAAACTAAAATATTTTATAAAAAGGCCGTACAGGACAGGCCGGTCCGGCTCTACTACTTTTCGGTATGCGGCCTCGATATACATTGCCGAATCTGCGTTAAAGATCAACGGAAACATATTGTAAGCTGCTATTGTTAGCAATATTGCGGCTGAAACAATGAACCCGAACTGTTCATGACCTATAATCCGTCTCAGCATTGTATCAAATCTTACTTTCATATAAACTTCAGGTCAGTTTTAGCAGAAAACATTAAGAACAGCGGAAGCGGCACAACCCACACAAAACTCCACAGGTTATTTTTTTGAGCGTCATTAAATAGTAGAACTGCTACTATATTCAGTAAAAAGGCAGTAAAGAAGTAAAAAATCAGACCTTTGTATTTAATTCTGGAAATCGATAATGCGTACAGGGAGATTACGATTGACAGTATAAGAAATATCCATTGGGAAATGCCGATCATGATGAACTTCTCCGAGCCCTCCCGCTGTTTCGAAAGGTAGCATTCCCTAATATCACCGCTGAACCACTCCTCGACCGCATTGAGTGCCCGGCCATTTACCTGAGGTCTTTCATACGCTTTAATTGTCATCACTTTAATAATCGAAAAAGATTCTGAAGTTCCGCTTTTCAGATATTCAGACTTTCTGTTGAGTATTTGATTACCTTGGATACCTGATTTATTTTTGAGATTCTTCGTATCAGCGGAAACACCGCCCCCGCTTTTATTAAATGGCTCAATGTGGTCAAATGCCCGAAGGAAACCCGGTAAATTATGTTTAGAGGCAGAATTTCCGGGACCGATTGGTAAAATAGAAAACAGAACAATACTCACAACATTTACGATACCGATATTTACAATCGTTATCGGGAAAGCTTTAATAGTATTTCGTCTATTGATTAAATTGATGACAAAGTACAGAAGGGGAATCATCACCGCAATAACAATTGATGAAAAGGCCATTGCAGTACTGAGAACTGCTATAATTGAAACAATTATACGATCTCTGAGAATCATTTTCCTGATCAGAACCAGCAGTCCAACGGCCAAAATTGATATACTTCCAAACAAAACCGGAGAAATTGTAGACGCGGCAATCGAGGCAGACATCAAAAAAGAAATTAGGAAAAGATAACCGAAATAAAAGAAGGAACGGTTCTTTTTATAAGGAACAAAATACCGGAAGTAATAATTTATAACAGTAGCCAGTATTAAAGATTGGAAGTAGATCACTAACCAGAGGGATTTGCCCCAGCTCGTGTGTGCAACAAAAAGCGAATATAAAAGCTTGCTATTAACAACATGCGGCAGTGAAAAACCATCCTTAATGTAGATTCCCGACTCCTCAAATAAAAGCGGAAACTTATTGTTGAAGGCCGCAAAACAAAGTATTAAGGCGCCAACAAGTACATTCGATAAAAAACTGCTGTTTTTATTCTCTAAAATCCTATCCATAAACCTATTATTATCATTGAATAAAACCTTCTATTTTAATCCCCCCTCAAAATCGGAATATCCGAAAAGGCGGGTACCAGTCAACACCTTCTGTGCGTCGATTAAAGAAGTTTCTATTTTGACTTCGCCCTCATGATTTTTAGAGGGAGCAAGTCYGGAAATAATAGACAGAAACGATAAAATTAATGTTATTTTGAGAGCGATCATGTTGTAGATTTAGATTACTGGGAGTGTTGTTATTTTAGGCAGCTCTTGGCAAATTGGTGGTGTAGAAAGTAGTTAGATTCTCTAGTCTCTTTCCATGTAGTTGGTAAAAGGAGCATATTTTTGAGCCAGATCTAAAATGGTTTCCATTATAGTGAATAATGGAAATACGCTGTATGAACGCTTGCTTAAATTCCTCATAAGGTTATGTATTTTTCAAATTACCTGGTTTTGCCATCAGCAAGACAAAATGATTAATTTTGAACTGGTTAGCATCTCCAATGAGTCAAAACTCCACATATCTTTCCAGAAAAAAGGGGGGGATAATGGTAAAATTAAGGGGGCAAACTCTACGAAATAGCTAAAAACATTCAATTTACTCCTTAGCGCAATCGTATTTTATACTAATTTTCATATTTGAACTTGTCTGATATGGAGGAATGTTATCCTCAGTTTAAGGCTACAAGTGAAGCAAATATTTACATGCAAATAAATGTCAACGGAAAGATCAGGGAAATGAAGTATTATGCTTTCAATAGTGAGATGCCGATAGCGTACACCGCGCTAGAAATCTTATGAACTTATATAAAATCTTTGAATCAAACAAAGAATCACATAAACTTAACACGCTTAGAAATCGAACAGAAATTCACTTCTTTTAACATAGACAACCTCCCGGGTATCAATTTTGATATTATTCATCACAATCTAACTTATCGGAAAATCAGTCAAGTTGAGGAAAGTGACTAGGCATTCTTGAGCAATTCGGATGGCTGCTACACCCAATGGATAAGTAAAATCAAAGGGAATAGGATCAGCAAGATAAAAGCCTTGAGGTTTTTTATCGCTGCCTACTCATATTTAATAAATGTTATCACTTAGCGGATTGATCAAAGCCATCGCTAAAGAACTCAGCAAGGGTAATATCCAATGCTGAAAGCACTTTCAGCAAAGATGAGAAATACAGATCTTCCCCATTTTCATAGCGCCAGAGCTGCGTACGGTTGAGGTCATGTTTAAAGGCAAATTTTTCATAATTCCGTTCCCCTTTCGCTTCCCTAAGGGAACGAATCCGTGCTCCAACCAATTTCAAAACTTCCTTTATATTTTCGCTCTCCTCGTCGTTTTTGGCTCTACTCATATCGTAAAGTAAACCAAAATGATGCTCCAGAGGTACTTCTAATAAGAAACAGCATACAAGACACATCTTATTAGAAACAAATTTATTATCTTTATAAAGCTGCAGATATTAAAAATATATGAAAAAGGAGGAATTATTACAGACCCCTATTGACAGACTTGGTTTTAGCACTGAATTCTGTAAAGCTTGTCGTTCAATGCAGTTCAGCACATTGAACGACATCACATCTCTTTTGCCTGAACGACTGATAAATAAAGAAGGGTTTAGCTATAACTGGCTGGGGGAACTCAGCGTATACTTAGATAAGAGAGGGCTGTTGCATTTATTGCAACGGCCATAGGAAAAAAATTACGGTTGATCCGCAGCACCATACGCTGTAACAGATCCCGCACACGTGCGGCAGTATGCTGGTCAATACTATAAAATTCTTTGCTGAGGCTTCCAGGGGAAATAACAGCTTGTCTTTTACTTTGATAGTGACCAGCGAAACATTTGAAAATGAACTGAAGGTTTTCAGTAGCAAAAACACTTTCTTCATAAAGTAAACGAACCAGACAGGAAAGGTGTGCAACTGACATTTCCAGTGGTATTTTAGGAACAACAGCTTCACTCCCTTTGCACAAAGATTTTTCTGTTACCAGAATTTCTTCCGTTAACCAGTTTCCCATCATGGTTTTTATTGAAGGCCACGAGGGGTCATAAGCTATATTTTTCACTTCAGGTGATGATATAACCTCTGCTTTCTGCTCAACCAAATAATTAAGCCTTTCCTGCGTATCTCTAAAATCGCCAAAAGCATTCCTGATTGTATCCTGGTAGTAAACAAAAAAAGAAAGGTTATTGAAATTTGAACGAATAAGCAGAGAAACCAGTAATTTTTCTGCGTCATCCGAATCATAATCGAGTGAACCCAATTGATGAATGATACATCCGAAATAATGTAATGAACGAAAGGTAAATTTTACTTTTCCAATATCCTCGGACATTACATTGAACCATTTTGCTAGGCAGGTTTTTAGAGAAGCATTTAGGTCGCTTGACTGCAGCGTTTTCTGAATAGCACAAACATCGTTGTTAAGTTGAGAAACCAATCGTTGATGATAAGCTATTGGCGCCACGACATCTTCATTGAAATAATTGGAATAGTATTTCTGCAGATGGTCTATAAGTGCCAAAAGTTCATTTTGGGGAAGTACATTTGTTTCAGAATCGTGGGAATTAGCTAATGTATTGGAGATGGTTGATATAATATCAAGATGATAATGAAAATAACGCACCAGGCTATTCTCTGGCGTATTGGAAAATATAGCTT
>NZ_JBFTQI010000523.1:0-4303 GCF_056398925.1 Pedobacter sp. 01T416_2 | reverse complement strand
GGTTTTAAACAATGTAACTTTAGAGGGTTTGCCTGACCAAGCTGTTCAAGGTTTATTCGGCGAAAAATCATATAAATGTTTTCAGGGAAGTACATGGAAATTAACCAATAGCGGTAATGGTTCTTATACTTTACCAGCATCAAGTACTTGTGGTTCAGTAATGCAAACTATTTTCTGGTCGGCAACACCTGCTGAYGAAACTTTCCAATTCAAGAAAATTTTTGAAGGTGATAAAGCTAAAAATGTAACAGAGGGTTACCGTTTGGTGTTAACTCAACTTTCTAAAGGAAATATGGTTATGAAATCGCCAATTGAATTCGGTGGAAAAACAGCTAATATCGTGTTGACGTTTTCTCCAGCAGCCAATTAAGCATTAGTTACGTAACCGTTATGAACGGCTTCATAACTAATAATAAATGTTCATGATAGCATTACTATCACTGAAACACATAAATTGCCAGTGAAAAACATATAGTGAGAGCACTTCTGAAAAGAGGTGCTTTTTTTGTTTACTGTTTTTTAGGTGCCACGGAAACACGGATTTACACGGAGTTTCTTAGACTCTTTTATAATAGGGTTTTACCATAGATTAATACAGATATAAATTAGAATCAGGTTTTGTCTTACAAGCCTGTCCGTCAAGCGGGGAACATCAATTTATACTGAAGTTTGACAGTTATTTTTCCGTGACTTCCGTGTTTCCGTGGCTAATATTAACGCCTACAGCTAAGCTCACATTAAAAGCAATCAATATCAGTGTTCATCTGTGGTTGATTCTCACAGCCAACATTCAAAAATCGCGGTTTGTTACAAGAAAATGATTTTCAAATCGCCTCATTATTGTATTTTTGTTCAAAATAAATCAGGAATGAATACAACTGAGCAAGTTGAAAAGATATTAGCTGATACCAATTTATCAACTGAATTACAAAACATAGCACACAAAGTCCTTCACGGAGAACGGATTACCTTTGATGAAGGCGTTCACTTGTACGAACATGCAGAACTGGGTTACCTTGGTATTCTGGCAAATTTTATCCGCGAACAGAAACACGGTGATAAAACTTATTTCAACCGGAACTTCCATTTAGAACCTACCAATCTTTGCGTTTACGACTGCAAATTTTGCTCATACTCCCGTTTAATCAAACAAAAAGAAGAAGGCTGGGCCTTAACAATGGAGCAAATGCTCGATATCGTTAAAAAATATGATGGCGAACCTGTAACGGAAGTGCATATTGTAGGTGGGGTACTTCCTCAATATGATGTTGCCTTTTATTCTGCTTTATTTTCGGCTATTAAACAGCATCGCCCTGATTTGCATGTGAAAGCATTAACACCTGTTGAGTACCATTATATCTTTAAGAAAGCCAAAATCGATTATGCAACAGGTATGCGTTTGATGAAAGAGGCCGGATTAGAATCAATACCAGGTGGAGGAGCAGAGATTTTTCACCCTGAAATCAGAGAACAGATTGCTAAAGATAAATGTACTGGTCAGCAATGGCTTGATATTCATGAAGAATGGCATAAACTTGGTATGCGCAGTAATGCCACCWTGCTTTATGGTCATATTGAAAAATATTGGCACCGGGTAGATCATATGGAGAAATTACGGGAATTGCAGGATCGCACGGGTGGTTTCCAGACTTTTATTCCACTAAAATTCAGAAATCAACATAACCAGATGAGTAATGTGCCTGAATCTTCAGTAATTGAAGACTTAAGGAATTACGCCATCGCCCGTATTTATATGGACAACTTCGATCATATTAAAGCTTATTGGGCAATGATCAGTCGTGAAACAGCTCAGCTATCCTTAAATTATGGTGTTGATGATATAGACGGAACCTTGGATGATACCACCAAAATATATTCAATGGCCGGAGCCGAAGAGCAAACACCCGCAATGAGTACCAAAGAGCTGGTGAATCTGATTAAACAAGTGGGGAGAAAAGCAATAGAGCGTGATACTTTGTATAATGTGGTTACCGATTTCGAGCACGTAGTTTTCGAAGAAGAAAAGAAACCTCAGTATTATAAGCTACCCGTTGTGAATTAATAATCGAATGAAAGAATGAGAGATTGAGTGAATGTGATAGGCAACTCGGTATTCGATCATCAAAACTCAATCATTCATTAATTAAACAATCAATAAACTCAATCATTCAAAATTCAATCATTATTGATGAAGGAAATATACATTATACGCCACGGCGAAACGGAACTTAACAGACAAGGCATAGTACAGGGCAGAGGTATAAATTCTGACTTAAATGATTTAGGTAGGGCACAGGCCGAAGCGTTTTATCAAACCTATAAAAATGTCCCATTTGATAAGATTTACACTTCGGATTTAAAACGTACCTGGCAAACCGTCCAGAAGTTTATTGATTCGAGATTACCCTGGGAAAAACTTTCGGGTTTAGACGAATTGGCCTGGGGCATTTGGGAAGGGAAACCGAATACAGAAGATGCACGAGATGCTTTCCGTGAGATGCTGCAAAGCTGGCAGGATGGTGATTATACTGCTCATTTCGAAGGTGGCGAAAGCGTTCAGGATGTTTACGAACGTTTAAAACAACCGATGGAAGTTTTGATGAGCAGACCTGAAGAGAAAACAGTTTTACTTTGCATGCATGGTAGAGCAATGCGCGTTTTCTTGTGTTTATTGTTGGGTAAACCACTGAGCGAAATGACCGAGTTTCCACATCAAAATACGGTGCTTTATAAAATGGGATTCGAAGATGGAAAATTTACTGTTCTTGAATTTAATAGTGCCGTTCATTTAGACGGTTTAGTAATTGAATAATTCGCTTAACGCCAAACGCGAAGCGCAAAACATAACACCTTGAATAAGATTAAAATATCGGCTGTTGCCTATACCAATACCAAAGCTTTTATATACGGATTAGAACATTCGGACATTATAAATAAAATTGATTTAAGTTTAGATATTCCTTCAGATTGCGCAGCTAAAGTAATTAACGGTCAGGTTGATATCGGTTTAATGCCTGTAGCAGCTATTCCCTTGGTTCCAAATGCCAATATTGTAGCCGATTATTGTATTGGAAGTGATGGAGGTGTAAATTCTGTATTCATTTTTAGTGAAGTTCCTGCCCAGGAAATTAAAACGGTTAGACTGGACACCCACTCGCGTACTTCGAACAATTTAGCCAAGGTATTGCTTAAGTTTCATTGGAAAAAAGAAGTGGAGTTTACTACCGACCCTGCTGCAAAAACCGATGCTTTTGTTTTAATCGGTGATAGAACCTTTGGTAAAAAAGAAGACTTTGCTTACGCTTACGACATGGGTGAGGAGTGGAAAAACTTTACCGGATTACCATTTATGTATGCGGCCTGGGTGGCCAACAAAGAAATCTCACTAGAATTTAAGGCTGAATTTAATGCCGCTTTAAAATTTGGCTTAGCCCATAGAAAAAATGTTTTACAGGAATTACCTGAAGTGCCGAATTTCGATCTGGAGGATTACCTGTACTACAAACTTCAATTTGATGTTACCGATGATAGAAAAAAAGCATTAAATCTGTTTTTGGGATATATTGAAGAATTGGAAAAAGTAAGTATATAAATAAAATCGTCATTCCCAACTTGATTGGGAATCTTAATGCATTGCTATGACTGCTTTAAGATTCCCGCCTACGCGGGAATGACGGCCTCGCCAAAGAAATTTAGTGTGCTTTCATTTTACCAGCCACTTTTTCGAGTGTACTTTTTAATTTTGTTAAAGCACCTGTAATAGCCAAATCGTAGGTATTACCCATATTGGTTACGGCTATAGGGTCTTTTCCTGTTATTCTGGCTTCTAATAAACACCTTTTATCATCTAAGCCATCTTTACTGCCGTTTTCATCAGATAGATGAACTTCTAAGCGCGTAATTAGATCGCTATATCTGCTMAAGCCTTCATTTAGCTGTGTCTGAATTTTTTCGTCGTATTCTTGGTGTATGGTTAAGTTTTTGTCGGTATTCAATTGGATCGTCATAATTAAAATATTAGGTATAAATTTATATTAATGTAACAGCAATAGGGCCAAAACGTTTTGAAATTAGTGTTAATTTTAGTTAATAGGTTCAATGTATAATTGTCTTCCCCATAGCTGTAGATCTGCCGCAAGCATATAAGGGTTTTCAAAAAGGTCGTCAATTTCCTTATTTATTTTCTCAATTGCGTTAATGTCCGAAGTTCTAATTCGAGTTTCATGGTTGTGCTGGGTTCCGCTTGCGGTAAAGTTTAACGATCCCATGTAAGCGATTTGACCATCAATTAGGTATATTTTAC
>NZ_JBFTQI010000522.1:0-4306 GCF_056398925.1 Pedobacter sp. 01T416_2 | reverse complement strand
GTGTTATATTTTGGTGTGCTTGCTTGTTTCACAGGTTTTCATCGGGATAAAGCGGATAGCGGAAACATACCTATATAGTAGCACCAAAACTGCTTTGCTAAAAAAACAAAAGCACTCCTAATATATATAGTGTAGAAATAAATCCAGCGTGGACTGAATAGACTTCCGAAGTTATCCTTACACCCCTACTCTTTTAAACTTTGGAAGTTATTTACTGAAATCATACTATATAGTATAGGAATAAAAAAAACTTTCAGATACATTGGGTATACTATATATATGTTAAAAATTGTTAACTGTTATATTGTACTGAATTGCTTTGCATAGCTTAGTGGCCAATTGTTTTTATTGATGTTATCGTATTATTAATTATCTTTGCAGAATGTTTAAAGTTAAACACTTAATTATTTTAGTATTTGTTGCCGCTCTGGGTATTGCGGGTTGTAAAAGTCGTTTCGAGAAATTGAGAGCGAGTAATGACGTTGCAAAAAAATATCAAGAGGCTCTTCGTTTGTACAATAAACGTGATTACAGTAAAGCATTGGTGCTTTTTGAGGATCTTTCTCAAAAATATCGTGGCCGTGCAGAGGCTGAAGATCTGAACTATTATTATGCCTATACTTTATATAGATTAAGTGATTACACAACTGCCAGATACCAGTTTAAAAGTTTTGCAGATACCTACCCAGCAAGTAAAAATGCCGAAGAAGCGAGATACATGGGTGCTTATTGTTTCTATTTAGAATCTCCAAATTTCTCTTTAGATCAGGAAAATACCTATAAGGCTATAGATGCACTTCAATTATTCATCAACTTATACCCTACCAGCGATCGTGCTGCAGCCGCTGGCAAATATATTGCTACATTAAGGGGCAAGTTAGAAGATAAAGCTTTCGAAAATGCCAAAATGTACTTAACTACCGGACCAAGCAATGTAGACAACTACAGGGCAGCGGTTATTGCTTTAAAAAATGCGCAAAGAGATTATCCAGATATTAAATATGCTGAGGAAATGGATTTCTTGATGATTAAAGCGCAGTATTTATACGCAAAAAACAGTTATATCATCCGCCAGGAAGACCGTTATAATGAAGCACTTGCTTTATATRCTGAGTTTACTGAAAACCATCCTGACAGTAAATACACTAAAGATGCAAAGGTACTTAAGGATGATGTTGAGGCTGGTATTGTGGCTACAAAACAAGAATTGGCATTATATGCCGCTGATCAGGAAAAATACAAGCAGATGTTGATCAGAACTGGTAAATTAAAGGATACCGTTTCTACAAAACCAACTAATGCTGATAACACGAATATTAAAAACAAGTAATACATGAATACTAACAAACCTGCTGTACCAAATACTACAGTAACCAGAAACGTACACGATTTAGATAAAACTACAGATAACTTATACGAATCTTTAGTGGTAATTGCTAAAAGAGCAAATCAGATTTCGAACAACGTTAAAGAAGAGTTACATGGTAAATTGGCAGAATTTGCTTCAAGCAACGATAATTTAGAAGAAATTTTCGAAAATCGCGAGCAGATTGAAATCAGCAAACATTACGAGCGCATGCCGAAACCTGTTTTGGTTGCTATAGATGAATTTTTGAACGAGAAAATTTATCACAGAAATCCTGCTAAAGAACAAAAGTAATTAGCAGAGGGCAAAGAGCATGGCGCAGTTTTATAAGCATATCAATGCTCTATGCCCCGTGCTCAACACGCTATGCTGAAACATAAAAATATAATCCTTGGCGTTTGCGGTAGCATCGCAGCATATAAGTCGGCTTTTTTAGTTCGGCTGCTTGTAAAAGCTGGTGCAAACGTAAAGGTTATTCTTACCCCTGATGGTGCTAATTTCATTACACCACTTACCCTTGCTACGCTTTCTAAGAACCCTGTTTACACCCAATACTTCGAAGAAGAAACTGGCGTATGGAGCAACCATGTTGAGTTAGGCTTATGGGCCGATTTAATGATCATCGCTCCAATAACTGCCAACACGTTGGCCAAGCTGGCAACAGGTATCTGTGATAATTTATTAACGGCTGTTTATCTTTCGGCCAAATGCCCGGTTTATGTTGCCCCCGCAATGGATCTGGACATGTGGAAGCATGAAACTACACAAGCTAATATCGAAAAGATTGCCAGTTTTGGCAATACGGTTATTGCACCTGCCAATGGCGAACTTGCTAGCGGACTTTGGGGCGAAGGCCGAATGGCAGAACCTGAAGAAATTGTTTCCTTTCTAAACGATGCCATTAAAAGATCGATGCCTTTATTTGGCAAAAAGGTAATGGTTACTGCTGGTCCTACGTACGAGGCGATTGATCCGGTGCGTTTTATTGGCAATCACTCATCAGGCAAAATGGGTTTTGCCCTTGCTGATGAACTGGCCAGCCTTGGAGCTGATGTTACATTAGTTGCCGGACCAACTGCACAAAAATCTACTCAAATTTTAAAAAGAATCGATGTAGTAAGTGCCCAGGAAATGTTCGATGCCTGTTCATTGGTATTCCCTGAAACGGATATCACCGTAATGTGCGCCGCTGTGGCAGATTATCGTCCTAAACTGGTTGCCGCTCAAAAAATTAAAAAACAGGATAGTGGCCTGGTTTTGGAACTGGAAAAAACAACTGATATACTCGCTTCTTTAGGTACAACGAAAAAAGCGCACCAGATTTTGGTTGGTTTTGCTTTGGAAACCAATGATGAAGAGAATTACGCCAAAGGCAAACTAGAGAAGAAAAACCTAGATCTGGTGGTTTTAAATTCTTTAAATGATAAGGGCGCAGGTTTTAAATCAGATACCAATAAAATTACTATTTTTAACAAAGCTTTAGAACGGACTGTATTTGAAATGAAATCGAAAACAGATGTTGCTAAAGATATTTGTGCGGCCATTTTAAAAATTGCAAAATGATAAAAAAAATTGTTTGGATATTGTTATTGGTTGGTTTCGGGAAACTGCATGCGCAGGAGTTAAATGCGAGGATAACACTGCTGGCTCCCCAGGTTTCGAACATCAGTAAGCCAACTTTAGATGCTTTGCAAAAAACAATCCGCGATTTTTTAAATAATAACAAGTTCAGCAACGAAAGTTATAAGCCTCAGGAACGGATTGAGTGTAGTTTCGTCATCACCATCAATTCGTGGGATGGTGGTTCCGGGTATACTGCGGAAGCACAGATCCAAAGCAGCCGCCCGGTTTTTAACAGCTCTTACAATAGCACTTTGTTAAATATGAGCGATAAGAATTTCGATTTTAATTTCAATGATGGCGCTACAATCGACTTTTCTGATCAGAATTATATTTCCAATATCAGTGCCCTCCTCACCTACTACGCTTATACCATCATCGGAATGGATAAAGATAGTTTCAGCAAAATGGGCGGAACTCCGTTTTATAAAAAAGCACAGAACATCATTAATCTGGCGCAAGCTTCGGGCAATACCGGCTGGCGTGCAGCTGATGGTTTACGCAATCGTTTTTGGTTTAATGAAAACGTTTTGAATCCTATTTTTAGCGAACTGCGCAATTTTATCTATAGCTACCATTTAAGCGGCCTCGATCAGCTAACCGATAATGACAAGGGTTTAACACAGATTGTTGCCGCCCTGCCTGCCCTTCAACAAATGGATAAGCAAAAACTGGGTTCCATTTTCCCAAATGTTTATTTCGCATCAAAAGCCGAAGAAGTAACCAATGTACTTTCTAAACTAAACGGCCAGGAACGCATGAAAGCTTACAATATGTTGGCCGAAATCGATCCGGCGAATATTGGTAAGTACGAAGGGCTGAAGAAAAATTAATTTTTTTGGTCAACTGGTTAATTGTTTAAATCGGTTAATCGTAAAATAACTTTCAGTTAACCAGTTCTCAGCGTTAACACTTAAGTAGTTTTTCTATTTGTGATGGTTGTTTTTGGGAAAGCAGTCTTAACATTCAATTAAAGCCAGTCCTGCTTTCGTTCATACGCCTGCGGGCCTTATACACAGGCCGGTATCCACATCAATCAGGTTTAATAACATAAGTCAGTTTTTCATAGCTTGGGCTTTTCCTTTCAAAAGCGAATAGGCATGCAACGTTCTACCTTCCCATGCGTCTTATATTACAGTTAACCGGTCAACCAGTTTCCATAATTAACCAATAAAGTTAAAAATTTGTTAAAATATTTTGATCTTACGAATATCTTCGTACATTTGAATACGAAATAATTCGTACAACTTGTAACATATGACTAATCTTCGTACATTTGAATACGAAATAATTCGTACAACTTGTAACATATGACTAATC
>NZ_JBFTQI010000521.1:0-4308 GCF_056398925.1 Pedobacter sp. 01T416_2 | reverse complement strand
TATGTATTTAATCTGTTGCACAATAATTAATCCATTAATCCACAATTATATTTTTTTGGCAACAGATTTGTAATACCGATATCACACACACAAATAAACACTAATCAACATGAAAAAATTTACCATCTTAATGCTTTGCATTGCCACACTAGGTCTGGCTTCTTGCAAAAAAGACACGATTGTTCAACCAGGCAATGCCATTTTAACTGTCGTTAAAGATATATCTCCCAATGCATGGGTATTAAGTAATGACCAAAAAACATTTACTGYAGATATTTCTGTTCCTGAAATCGACCAGTATCATGTCGACAATGAAGGAACTTTGGTTTACATTTCTTATAACAGTGGAGCCAGTTATATAGCGCTACCTTTTGTTTATAATGTTGATGCCTATAGTTTTGAAGTATACAAAGGCGGTGTATCTATCGATGTACAAAGTTCAGATTACCAGGCAACAACTCCAATAAAACCTACATCAACAGTAAGGGTAAAAATAGTTCTTGTTGGAAACGATTTATAACTAGTATTTAAAACTCCAAAAAACGACTGATGTTCAATTGAACGTGGTCGTTTTTTTTATGCTCTCCCCTGTTTAGCTGTAAGACACGGATGTTAACACCATTTCTTTCCAAAAGCAGTTCATCATAAAAACCTTTGTAGTACACATCCTTTACCTCATAGCGCCTGCTGCTCCAACTATTGCTTATTTCAGCCCATTCGGGATAAAACACAACGAATTCTTTTTCCGTTTTTAAACCAATTTTTTCGGCATCGGCTTTTGATAAAACCACAGCATTGCCTAAAATCTGAGCGGTGTAAATGTGTTTTGGGTGCTGGTAAATGTCAGCTGGTTTTCCGGTTTGTAGCAATTCGCCGTTTTTTAGAATCAGTAACTGATCGGCCAAAAACAAACCATCAGCCGGATCGTGAGAAACCAAAATTACGGTAACACCAGTTTCGGAGGCTACTCGTTTAATATCGGCACGCAGTTGATTCTTAAGTAGCGCATCAACCTGACTAAAAGGTTCGTCTAAAAGTAAAACCTGTGTATCGGCAACCATTGCTTTTGCTATGGCTACACGCTGCTGCTCTCCCCCGCTCAGTTCGATGATTTTTTTGTTCTGGAGTGGCGAAATCCGAAGGTGCTCCATAATCTGAAGCGTTTTTTCGGCTTTGGTTTTAAGGTCGGTATTTGAGAGTTGTGAGGCAATATTATCGTAAACCTTCGCATAAATATTTAACGAAAAATCCTGCGTAACCATTTTCATCTGTTTGTGGCCTGGAATGAGTTGTTCATCAGGACCTTTAACCCTTTGATCTTCGAAAAAGATTTCACCCTCATCGGTTTTCAGCAATCCGTAAATGGATTTCAGTAAGGTCGATTTTCCACTGCCACTTTCTCCGATTATGGCCACTATATCGCCTCTTTTGATTTCGAAACTTACATTTTTAATACCTCCGGCCTGTTCTGCCTGATATTGCTTGGTTAAATTTTTAACGTTGATTATGGTATTGCTCACGTGGTAAAGATAAGAAAAAGGTAGAGGGTTTTAAGGTGGAAGGTTTAAGGTGCAAACAAAATTACACGTGCATTATATTTTATTTTTGCACGTATCCAGGCAACTATGTATCTTTACATCTTGACATCAGCAATTATAAGGCCATGAACACTAAACTAACCTTAACCATAGATAAGTCTGTTATTAAACAGGCAAAAGCTTATGCAGAACAACAAGGCAGAAGTCTTTCTGCAGTAGTAGAGAATTATTTAAAAGCTGTTATCAAAAAAGAAGAGATTGTAAGAGAAGATGATGAACTTTCTCCAATCATAAAATCTTTGATGCTCCGCCCGAAAGTAGAATTACCTGATGATTATGATTATAAAAAAGAGCTGGAGAAAGTCAGGGATGAGAAATATCAAAAATATTTAAATAATAATGAAAGATAATATTCTCATTGATTCTGATGTTTTACTTGATTTTTTTCTGAAACGAGAACCATTTTTTATTGATTCATCAAAAATTCTGAATTTATGTGTCAACCAAAAAATCAATGGTTTTGTTTCGGGTTTAATAATAGCCAACACGTATTATTTGTTGAGAAAACACTTTAATCATAAAGACATTTTGGCCGACTTTAAGATATTATTTACTTTTTTAGATATTTTAATAATTGACAAAAACGTTATTTTGACTTCAATCGATTCTGAATTCATAGATTTTGAAGATGCACTCCAAAATTTTTCGGCTGAAAACCATGGATCAATTAATGCTATAATTACGCGAAATATTAAAGATTATAAAAAGAGTAAGCTAAGTGTATTAACACCTACAATGTTTCTAAAAACATTATAAAATAAAAAATCCTGTCTCRCCTAACCGAAACAGGATCTGTTTTATTTGTGTGTTGCTGTTTTAATTTAAGCCGAAGGTAACCCCGAAACTCATATTTTTTAAGCCAGCTTGTTGAGTGGTAGTAAACATATCGTTAAAGTAATATTTGGTAAATAATCCTATACCACCATAGCCAAATCTAACTGTGCCTCCATAACGAACCGATTGAAAATGGTAGCTATCGTATTGTTTTTCTTTACCACGTTCTTCGCTTATCTGTTTAATTTTTCCGTTTAGCAAAAAGCTAACCTCCGGACCTAAAACCAGGTAAAATCTTTTGCTGTTTTTGTTTTCGCTGGTACGGAATTCGAAGTTTAAGGGAATGTGTACATAACTGCTCGAGAATCGGTTTTTTGAAAAATGTACAGGTGCCTGATCGGTATATACAAATTCGTTAGCGTTTTTAGCAATAGTAATGTCTTTTCTTAAACGGATCAATGTCCAGTCGAACCCACCGGCTACATAAACCTTAAAGTTAGAGTTGAAACGGTAGCCCAATTGCAAAACATCGAAAGAGAAAGTACTGGTTTTGCCACCTTTATAATCCAAAAAATCGTTGTTTGGCGATAAGTTGAAACTGCCATTATCGATTAACCTGGAGAAACCTAAATCAACTCTGGTAAAAGTAATTCCGCCCACGAAACGGCCTTTTTTAACTGAATCTGTAGATTTGGTTTTAATGATGATACCATGTCCTTCACTATAATCCATTTTCTTTTTAGTACTATCTTGTTGTGCAAAAGCACCTTGAGCCATAACACCGGCAAGTCCGCTTACCAAAAGTGTTGTATAAATTAGACGTTTCATATATGTGTGTGTGTTGTTGAGTTATTGAATGAGTGAATTATTGAATGTTATAAAGTTGAATATGTAATATTTAAGGTTCAGATACTAGCAACTGTGAACTGATAATGAAAACTGTTTACTTCTTATTTCGTTTACCTATTTTAAATGGGCCGATATTGATCGATGCCAAAGAAGAATCATCATCATCGGTGCGGAACTGTATCAGCTTATCTTTTCTTTTGTCCATTTTATTAACAATGAGGTTTACCACATCCCCAACATTACGGATGCCTTTATTGCTCTGTTCGTTTTCGTTAACAGGATCGTCCGTTTTAACTGGCGTTGCAACAACAGCAGTTAAAATCTCTTCTTTTGGCTGTAAAATCGCCTCTTCGATTTTTGTGTTGATATCTTTTTTAGGTTCTTCAACTTTAGCTATAATTGTCTTTTGCATTTCAGGAGCCGTAACTATCCGCGGTTGTTCCACAGCAGGTTTAACGTCTTTTTTCACCTTTATTTTGGCAATAGCACTTACTGCCTTAGCTCGAACTGGCAAAACTGGTGTTATATTTTCAACTGGAGCAACAATTGTAGCCAAAGAATCTTTAACAACTGGCTCTTGTACCACTGGTTTCGCTTTTTCAATCGTGTTACTGGCCAATTGTTTACCTCTACTGCTGGTATTTTGCTGTTGATAAACCAAAATCCCAATCGTAGCGATCAATAATACAGCGGCCGCAGACAACCAATAAATCGGTATGATTCTTTTTTTCTTAGGTGCTATTTCACTTTCAATATTGCTCCATAAATCCCTCGAAGGCGTTACTTCCGCATCAGCAAAAGCATCCTTAAATAACTGATCAAAATCCTTATCCCGTATAGGTTGCATAACCAAATCCCTCCATTTTTATAATTTCTTCTTTTAATATCGCTCTTGCTCTCGACAGTTGCGATTTGCTCGCACCTTCTGAGATTCCAAGTGTTTCTCCAATTTCTTTGTGCGAATAGCCTTCAATTACGTACATGTTAAATACCATGCGGTAACCATCTGCCAATTTTTGTATCACATTCATTAAATCAATACCATGCGGTAACCATCTGCCAATTTTTGTATCACATTCATTAAATC
>NZ_JBFTQI010000520.1:0-4311 GCF_056398925.1 Pedobacter sp. 01T416_2 | reverse complement strand
ATATTACCGAAGATCCGATGTACCGCAGGGCACAAAAGGGGATCGGTTATTTAGCTCAGGAAGCATCTGTTTTTAGAAAACTTACCGTAGAAGATAATATCCTGGCCATTTTGGAAATGAGCAAATTGACCAAGGAAGAACAGCGTGATAAACTCGAAGAATTAATAAACGAGTTTAGTTTACATAAAGTGCGTAAAAACCGTGGCGATTTATTGTCAGGAGGTGAACGCCGCCGTACCGAAATTGCACGTGCCTTAGCCGCTAACCCTAATTTTATCTTATTGGATGAACCTTTTGCAGGTGTAGACCCAATTGCGGTAGAGGAAATCCAAAGTATTGTTGCTAAACTGAAACACAAAAACATAGGCATTTTAATTACCGATCACAACGTGCAGGAAACACTGTCGATTACCGATAGGGCGTATCTGCTTTTTGAAGGTAAAATTTTAGAACAGGGTGTTCCAGAGGTGTTGGCTGAGAACGAGATGGTAAGAAAAGTTTATCTTGGATCGAACTTTGTGCTGAAACGTAAGAAATTTGATGTTTAATATTAACCAATTCTTATTCCGGATTTCGGGAATGAAGATGATAAACACAGCTAAAATTATTTCAGGTAAAAAGATCGGATTATTGTTGCAACAAAAACAACAGTATCTGTGTTTATCTGTCAATATCTGTGGTAAAAATCAGCAGTTTATTTTTTAATATGGCATTTGTAAATTCAATTTTTACCTGGTTAATGAAAAAGCGGATCCACCAGATCGAGCTTTTTATGAAATATCCATACGATGTTCAGGAAGAGTGGTTCCATAACTTGATTGATAGTGCCGAAAATACCGAATGGGGCAAACTTTACGATTATAAATCAATCTTAACTCCACAACAATATCAGGAACGTGTTCCGATCCAAAACTACGATACCTTAAAGCCTTATATTGAGCGCATGCTTAATGGAGAACAAAATATTCTGTGGCCATCAGATATCAAGTGGTTTGCAAAATCATCGGGTACCACAAGTGATAGGAGTAAGTTTATTCCCGTTTCTCCAGAATCATTGGAAGAATGCCACTTTAAGGGCGGAAAGGATATGCTCTCTATCTATTGCAATAACCGTCCCGATAACCAGATGTTTACCGGAAAAGGTTTGGTTTTAGGTGGAAGCCATCAGGTTAATCAGTTAAACGAAGATTGTTTTTATGGCGATTTATCTGCCGTGCTGATCAAAAACCTGCCAATCTGGGCCGAATATTACCGTACGCCAGATATGTCTATCGCATTGATGGATAATTACGAAATTAAGATGGATAGAATGGCTGAGGCCACCATCAACGAAAATGTAACCAGCATTTCGGGTGTGCCCACCTGGACCATCGTACTGGCCAAAAAGGTGCTCGAACTTACGGGAAAGCAGAATTTACTGGAAGTTTGGCCAAACCTCGAATTGTATATCCATGGTGCGGTAAACTTTGCCCCGTATCGCGAACAGTTTAAACAGCTCATCCCATCCGATGAAATGTATTATCTGGAAACTTATAATGCCTCCGAAGGGTTTTTTGGGATTCAGGATCAGGATAACTCAGAAGAGATGCTGCTGATGCTGGATTATGGTATTTTCTATGAATTTGTGCCGATGGAGAAYATCTGTGAAGAAAATCCTAAAGCATTAATGCTGGGTGAAGTAGAGCTGCATAAAAATTACGCCATCGTAATTTCTACAAATGGTGGTTTATGGCGTTATATGATCGGCGATACCATTCAATTTACCTCACTTTCTCCTTATCGTATTAAAATTACCGGACGTACCAAACACTTTATCAATGCCTTTGGCGAAGAAGTGATCATCGACAATGCAGAACAGGCCTTAACCAAAGCTTGCCAGGAAACCGGAGCCGAAATTAAAGATTATACCGCCGGACCAATTTATTTTAAAGATGAAAAAGCAGGGGGGCACGAGTGGATCATAGAATTCGACAAACAACCTAACGATTTTGAAAAGTTTGTAGATATTATGGACAGCACATTACGTGCGGTGAATTCCGACTATGATGCCAAACGTTTTAAGGATATGGCTTTAGCCCGGCCAAAAGTGCATAATGCCCCCGAAAATACTTTCTATAATTGGTTAAAGGCAAAAGATAAACTCGGTGGACAGCATAAAGTGCCGCGTTTAGCCAATGAGCGAAAATATGTTGATGATATTTTGGAGATGATGAAATCTTCTTCAATTTAATAAAACTCATTTAGACATGTCAGTCTGAGTCTGTAGAAGACTTTATAAAGGCAATCAACAAGCTCAATGTGACTTTAGTATATTTGATAACGCTGCTCTATAATGAAAAACATCCTCATCTTTTTTACGCTTAGGATCATGAGTTATTCCTGTTTAACAAAATAGATGAAAAGCTTCAGCTATAAACGTGTGGCCTGGCTATTGTTTTTTGCCTATTTCTTTGTGTTAATGGTACAGATTACTTTACGGTATATCCCATTGAATAGTGAAGTGTCTTTTCTGCAGATTAAACAGACTGAAGTTTCAGGGATCAAAGCTTATCTTCCCATATTTTACTTCCACGTCTATAGCGCCATACTTGTACTACTGGCTGGTTTTACGCAGTTTAATCCTAAAATTTTAGCTAAATATCCTAAAATACATAAATGGTTGGGCTACTTGTATGCAGGCTTCGTATTGTTACTTGCTGCGCCCTCTGGTATTTTTATCGGCTGGTTTGCAAATGGGGGATTAATGGCTAAAACCTCATTTATTATTTTAGGCGGTTTGTGGTTCTGGTTTACCATAAAGGCAATTCTGCTTATTTTAAAAAGAAAAATAATAGCCCATAAAAAGTTTATGTACCGTAGTTTTGCTTTGGCAACCTCTGCGATAACTTTAAGGCTATGGAAAGTTATTTTAGTATATTTATTTCATCCAGCCCCAATGGATGTTTACCAGATTATCGCCTGGTTAGGCTGGATACCCAATTTGTTAATCGCCGAATGGCTGATCAAAAAGAAATTTATTTGACCTTAAAATATATACTATCGATGAAAAAAATCTTATTATTCGCTCTGATTCCCTTTTTGATGCTATCATGCAGAGACACTAAAAAAACAAAAAAAGAAAAAGCAACAGGCATTGCACAGCAGGAAATCCACAAAGAACTTTACGGTTTTTGGGTAGGCGATTTTTACACAACAGATGAGTTGGAATATGAGGGAGATATGTCTGATGCTGTCAAAAAACTGAATATCAATATAAAAAAAATAACTAAAGATACGGTGATTGCACAAAGCGTGGTTTCTGGCAACAGCCGCCCGTTATTGGGTAAAATATCAGAAGATGGTGGTAAAATTACCTTCGTTCTGGATGAACCTGGTACTGATAAATACGATGGGAAATTTGAAATTACCCTTGTTGGCGACACCTTAATTGGTAAATGGAACGCTTATAAAAAGGACCTGAAGTGGCCAGGAAAAGAATTTAAGTTGTTAAAAAAAGCTTTTGAATATAATGCCAGCCGTATGTTGCCAACCGAAATGGAATATGTAGATTGGAGCGATCACAAAATGGTAGAGCGGTTAGATACCCTTGAAGATGGAAGTATAGATTCGTTAGGAGCCAATACTTTTTACAGAAGCGCATCCGAACAGATTTTTAAATTAAATGCTTCAACTACTACACTTAAAGAAGAAGATCTAAAGAATTTAAGGAAGCTTGATCTGCAGATTATCAAAAACACCATTTTCGCCAGACATGGTTATGCCTTTAAAAAACAGACTTTCAGAAATTTTTTCGATCCTGTAGAATGGTATGTGCCTGTTAAAAACAATGTTGATAACGATTTAACGGCTATTGAGAACAAAAACATTAAACTATTAGATCGCTTTACCAAATATGCCGAAGACAATTATGATGCTTTTGGCCGTTAATTTGTAATATCGTTAACTATGAAATTGAATAGGGAGAAAATACTGGGTTTCTTTAAAAAATCGCAAAGTAAAGCTTCGGTGATCTTAAGTGATAAGACCAAAGCCAGCAATACGATTAAAGATGCATTGGGAAAGGCAGTAACCAATAAAGGTGATCTGGAAGGTGTTTGGTCGAAACTGGTGCTGTTGTTTGCCGTATCTAAAGATTACGTGAACGGCGATTATACCGAAATTCCAAAAAGATCTATTATTGCTATTTTGGGTGGTTTGGTTTACTTTTTGTCTCCAATAGACGTGATCCCTGATTTTGTGCCGGTTTTAGGTTTTGTTGATGATATCTATATCTTAAACCTGGTGTATAGGCAAGTGCTTAAAGATCTGGAG
>NZ_JBFTQI010000519.1:0-4313 GCF_056398925.1 Pedobacter sp. 01T416_2 | reverse complement strand
CAGTAAAGGTATAGGAAGATCTATGGCAATTGCGCTGGCCAGGAGAAAAATCAACTTGTTACTTATTGCCCGTTCGGCTAATGAATTGATTTCTTTACAAACGGAGATCAAAAACCAATATAACGTTGAAGTAGATATCTTGTCGATTGATCTTAGCCAGGTTCAAGCCCCAAAAGCAGTATACAATTGGATAACAGAAAAGAATTACGCCATTAATATCCTGATTAATAATGCAGGTTATGGATTGTGGGGGAAATTTGAAGAATTGGATTTAAGTGCCCAGGTAGAAATGTGTCAATTAAACATGATTACGGTAACTTCATTATGCCATTTATTGCTTCCAATCCTTTCAACAGAAAAAAAGGCTTATATACTCAACGTTTGCAGTACTGCAGCCTACCAGGCGGTGCCAACCTTGGCCATTTATTCGGCAACTAAAGCTTTTGTTTTATCTTTTACAAGGGCTTTAAGGTTCGAGCTTAAAGATGGCCCGGTTTCGGTAAGCTGTTTGAGCCCAGGCCCTGTTGATACAGGTTTTGCCCACCGGGCAGGTTTAGATGCCTTTAACAAAATGGCCGAAAAGTTTAATATGAGGCCTGATGAGGTAGCTGAAATCGCATTAAAAGGAATGTTTGCCGAAAAATCTGAAATTATTCCGGGTTTTACCAATATCATCAGTGTATATGCCAATAGGATCCTGCCAAAGGGATTTATCGAAAAAATGGCCGCAGGGATTTATAAGACTTAAAAGGTCTGGGGTCGGAGGTCTGGAGTATAACGGCATAGAAGCTCAATGGTTGTGCAGTCAGATGTTGATCTTTGCTTTTATGAATTGCCTCGATGCATGAGTGTCGGATGGTAACATCCAACACCACGCATAAAATGGATGGTATAGTTAATACTCTATCCACTCTGTGATTTTTTCTCTGTGAACTCGGTGGTAAAGAAAAGGTCTAGGTGCAGTCAGATGTTACCATCTGACTGATCGTGTACCTCATTTCCATGAATTACTCTTTTCAATGTATGAGTGTAGGATGGTAACATCCAACACCGCGGATTATAATAAAAACGGCTCCAGTAGCCTTTATTTGTACATCTCTGCCCTACTGCAACTCCTTCCAAAAAAAATATTTTAAAAAATTTCAAATAAAATTCTTTGGAATATTAAAAATATGTTACGTTTGTATTAAATACTACCAATCCTATAGACTATATCGAATAAAACAAACTTGTTTTATTTTCCTCCAGTACCGAACCACTCGCCAATGCGAATGTGCTGTTGCTGCGCATAACTCTATCTCCAATTTATCCTTTTCCTAAATCTTTTAATTTTTTACAAATGGCCACATCGTATCCAACCTTTACCTTATCTGAACAATTAACACAAGAACAGCTTGATTTTTTTAACACACATGGGTTTATCCATTTCAAGAATTTCATCAAACCCGAAACGGTTTCTTCCATTATCGACGCTTCTAAACAAGTAGAACAAAAATGGATACAGCAAGATATTAAAAAAATAAACGGCGTGCCGATTAAATACGGGAAAGATCTTGATGGCTCAGCAATTGTACAGCGTTTTGCTTTTATTAATCAACAGCATCAAACACTAAGCGGTCTCCTATTAGATCCACGCTTTAACGCATTGCTTCAATTGGCGGGCGATGGCGCGCGTTTAGGTACTGAAGAGAAAGATGGCATGGTGTTTAACCATTACATTAACGGACCAGAAAGCAAATTCAGTAAAATGGGCTGGCATACGGATGGTTTAAGGGATATTTTTTATGGCGCTAAACTAAACCCGATGCTGAATGTAGGCATCCACCTGAGTACCTTAAAACCTGAAAATGGCGGATTAAAAATTATACCTGGCACCCATAAACAAAGTATTTACCAGATGCTCTTTCGCAAAAAATATTTCTTAGATAATAAACCGGATGCTGAAGAGGTATCGATATTGCCCGAAGCAGGAGATTTAACCATCCATGATGGAAGACTCTGGCACAGGGTGGCAGAATCGGCCATTCGAGGCGAGGAAAGCAGGAGGCGTGTAATTTACGTACCCATTATCGCAGGTAAATACGCGCCAAAAAATGAGAATAGTCCAACAGTATTTTATCAGCGCTTCGCCGGAATTGTAAAATAAATTTATGTTATTTGCCCTATTGTTTACTTACCTGGTCAGATCGGGGAAGCTAAAGCGAATAACTGATTATTCTAAAGGTATTCCAAAGAAGATCAGTTTAAAATTTTACCGACCAGAAACAGCCATTCTCTTTGGCGTAATTTTGGCTGGCACTTAAATTGGAGGCTATTATTAAACTAAAAGAAGACCATTTAGATGGCAAAAGGGTATTTGCAGACCGTGAAAGGACAAATATTTTAAGAAAAGGCGAACAAGGGCTGATCCTTTTTTTGCTTCAAAGGGTTCCTAAGTGGATCACGCCCAATATGATGACAGGTATTGGCATGTTTGGATCGCTGATTGTGTTTTTAAGCTTTATTTTGGCTGTTTTTTATGCAAAAAGCTATTTGTTGATCGGAATTTTAGGTTTTATGATCAACTGGCTTGGTGATTCGCTTGATGGCCGATTGGCGTACTTTCGCAAAATCCCGCGCAAATGGTATGGCTTTGCACTCGATATTGTGATGGATTGGCTCAGCATTATCCTGATCGGTTTGGGCTATTATTATTACGCTAATGGTGGCACACAGATTTTCGCATTTCTTTTTGTGGTATTGTACGGTTGGTCGATGATTATTTCTCAACTGCGTTATAAAATTACAGGCTTTTACCAAATTGATTCTGGCTATTTAGGTCCGACGGAATTGCGCGTAATTATTTCGCTTATCTTAATTGCCGAAACCTTATTTACAGGTGCCATTACTTATTTCGCAATTGCTATGGTATCGCTGTTATTGGTTATCAATATTATCGATACGTTTAAACTTTTGAAAGCGGGCGACACTAAAGATGAGGAGGAGAAGGCATAATGACCTGGGCATCTGTTAAACTTTTTCTCAAAGCACAGGTATCTGCTTTTTCTGGAGGCGTTACTGATTATGGTTTAATGATTTTGCTAACAGAATGGTTGCATATTCATTTTACCATTTCGATCTTGATTTCTGGCACCATGGGTGGGATTGTTAACTTTTGCATTAACCGTTTCTGGGCATTTAAAAGCAACGATGGTTATTGCAGTTCTACAAGCGGACAGCTAATCCGGTTTTTTACAGTGGTTTTGGGGAGTATTTCATTAAAATCAGCAGGTACCTACTTATTGCACCGAAGTTTAAATCTGGATTATAAACTTGGCAGGCTTTTGATTGATAGTATTGTTTCTTATGGCTTTAACTATCCGCTGATGAAGTATTGGGTATTTAAAATCAATAAATTAGGCATTTCTGAAGCAGAAGAAGAAAATTATTTTGAAACACTTGGGGAAGAACAAAGAGCGTAATGGCATGCTTCTACCCTCACGGTATGTGCAGTATAATTTTCTATACCAAAATACATTAACAAACGTTTGCGCTTTATTTTTTAAATAAGAACAATTAGATGGTCTCTGATTGTCATCCTTTCAGGCGAGGTACAGCGTAGTCGAAAACCACGATCGCTTAACGAAGCTAAATCTAATTAGACAGATCTCCTTCCCGATTTATCATCCTACATGTTGACACATCTTCTTTATTCTTTTTCGCGTTATGCTAGCTTGCTTTAATAACACACAGGTTCTAACCGAAGAACGCCGTCAATCCCAAGAGCCGGAAAATCAAAAAAACAGGAGCAGTTCAGACAAACCGGCACTAACAAACCTGAAACGCAGTGGTTTTGTGTTCATAAACAACAATTCAAAGCTTTGAAAAGAATTGAACACAAAACGAAGTGCCACTGTTTTTTTGATGTGCGTGGGATTGTGCAAAAAGGCTCATTGCTGGATTGACAAAGCGCTTTGGATACTTTGGCGCTCCAAAGTATCATGCCCCGCGGCAAAGAGCGAAAAAAACCAACATTTGTTCCAAATTATTGTCTCTGAAGGAAGCAAGAGCAATTAATAGCAGGAAAGATGCTGAAATAAATTCAGCATGACGAGCGCCTTAAGAATATATACTAAAAAACAAATCCAGACTAACAAAAATGTGTACACTTTAGCCTTTAACGTAGTGACCGCGCTACAGTCGAGATGACGAACCTTATAAAGGTAAAAAAGATGTCCAGCCCAAACGATGAAGCATAAAAACTGAACACCTTGCCTTTACCTTATTAGTTTAATATTATTTTAGAGTCAAAATAGAATAAATGACTCTAAAAT
>NZ_JBFTQI010000518.1:0-4314 GCF_056398925.1 Pedobacter sp. 01T416_2 | reverse complement strand
GTCTTTTATGATGTTTTTGAAATTGTTTTAAGCAAAAAACCTTTTCATTTTGGAAGGGTTTTTGTCATTTTGAACGATTGGTTTTGGATTTTAAACCACTGTTTTTTGTTCCCTAAACCTGATCGCAGCGAACACGGAGTGAAACGGAGTAAAGCGGAGAGCAGGGACAAACGTTCCTATGAAATACAGGTTTTGCTTTTCAAAACAAAAAATAAATATTAGCTTTTTTTTTGGAAAGCAGGTTCGGAAGCATTTAGGATAATACTTCCCACTGTCCGCTTTACTTCGTGCCCGCTTCCATTGGGTTTAGGTGGCACGGTCTGTACCATGATTTAGGGCTGCAGGGTGCAGAAAATGAAAATTTAATTTAGACTGAACGATTTTTAAGGTTATGGCGCTGTCTTTTGTTTCCTAAACCTGATTGACGTGGAAAGCCCACAGCGTAGCGAGGACTTGTAACAGAAAGCAGGAGTGACACTAATATGAAACACAGGCTTTGCTTTTCAAAAGAAGAATAGCGTTTTATTTTTTTCGAAAAGCAGTTTTGGGCATTTAGGGAAATGCAGTCCAACTGTCAGCTTTACTGCGTGCCGCTTCCCATCGGGTTTAGGTGGCGTGGCCGGTAATAAGATTTAGGGCTGCAGGGTGCAGGAAAAAATGAATGACGATTAGAATTTGATAAACTTATCTATCTGCTCGTTGGTAAACTTGATGGTATCCGGATGATTGAAATTACCCTCTGCATCTAACTCTGTTTTAATATTCGGAATGTGCAAACGTAAGGGCAAAATATGCAGATGAATATAATGGCAAACGCCTGTGAAATGGTCAACCCCGCGGATGTTGCCATATTTACCAGAAGAGATGCCGACTAAAGCGGTCTTTTTATCATAAAAACTATCAGGGAAATTGCAGGCATCTATTAATACTTTTAGTACACCTGGGTAGCTTCCATTGTACTCGGGCATGATAAATAAAAACTTTTCGGTGTTATTAATCATGTTTTGGATTTTTTGAAAAGCTTCCGATCGTTTGCCATACATATCCGTATTCAAAACATCTATAGGCAGGTGCTCCAGGCTGAACAAATTGGCATCGGTTCCTTTTTCTTTTAGTTGCCTTTGGTAATATTTAGCAACTTTTAGCGTATTGCTATTGGGCCTGTTGGTTGCGGCTATAATTGTGATCATGGATAATTGTTAATAAGATGTGTAAAACCCAAACACGCTTCTTGCTAAAATTGCCATATAGTTTGTATCTTAGCTGATTGTGAAAAAGGCCGTAAACAACGCAAAAATAGAACTTTTTGCCAATTAAAAGGCATAAATAACACAGCCCAAATAAACGTTAAGTAAATTTCGGATACATAGATGAGCAAAATTATTGCATTAGCAAATCAAAAAGGTGGTGTTGGTAAAACAACTTCATCTATAAACCTGGCTGCGAGTTTGGCCGTATTAGAATACAAAACTTTACTGGTTGATGCTGATCCTCAGGCAAATTCGACTTCAGGTATCGGTTTCGATCCCCGGAATATTAAAGATAGTATTTATGAGTGTATCATTAATGATATCGATCCTTTACAGGCCATCCAAAAAACGGATACACCAAATTTAGATTTACTGCCCGCCCACATCGATCTGGTTGGTGCAGAAATCGAGATGATTAACCTGAACAACCGCGAGTACAAAATGAAAGCGGTTTTGGAGAAGATAAAAGATCAGTATGATTTTATTATCATCGATTGTTCACCATCTTTAGGTTTAATCACCATCAATGCTTTAACAGCGGCCGATTCGGTTATTATTCCTGTTCAGTGTGAGTATTTCGC
The DNA here is from genome assembly GCF_056398925.1 of Pedobacter sp. 01T416_2. Taxonomy (NCBI): domain Bacteria; kingdom Pseudomonadati; phylum Bacteroidota; class Sphingobacteriia; order Sphingobacteriales; family Sphingobacteriaceae; genus Pedobacter; species Pedobacter sp. 01T416_2. Next base: position 2,483 of record NZ_JBFTQI010000518.1, on the reverse strand, counting down.
GCTTGAAGGTTTGGGTAAATTATTAAATACCATAAAGATTGTTCAGAACCGTTTAAACCCTGATCTGGAAATTGAAGGTATTTTATTAACCATGTACGATGTGCGTTTACGTTTATCAAACCAAGTGGTAGAAGAGGTAAAAACACATTTCCACGAACTGGTTTTCGATACCATTATTCAGCGTAATACACGTTTAAGTGAAGCACCTAGTTATGGCGTTTCGGTAATTATGCACGATGCCAATTGCAAAGGTGCCATTAACTACCTTAATCTTGCCCGCGAAATTGTGAAGAAAAACGGCCTTTTAAAGGAAGAAGAAAACATAGGAACAGCAACTTTATAAATTATAGATGACATCTTTTCAGCGAAAAACAGGTTTAGGAAGAGGGTTAAGTGCGCTTTTAGATGATAGCGAATCTTCTCATCCGCCGAAACAGCAGGTAAATGCTGTTAGCGAAACCGAGCAGATTGGCAATATCAGTCACGTAAGTTTAACTGAAGTTGAAACCAATCCATACCAGCCACGTACCGAATTTGACCAGGTAGCTTTAAACGAGCTTGCCGATTCGATTAAGATACAAGGTTTAATACAACCAATTACAGTTAGAAAACTTGGCGCAAACAAATACCAGCTCATTTCTGGCGAGCGTAGGTTCAGGGCTTCGAAGTTAGCTGGCTTAACACAGATTCCTGCTTACATCCGCAGTGCCAACGACCAACAGATGTTGGAAATGGCCTTGATCGAAAATATTCAACGCGAAAATTTAAATGCCATTGAAGTGGCATTGAGTTTCCAGCGGATGATTGACGAGGTAGGCTTAAAACAAGAGCAATTAGGCGAACGTGTAGGTAAAAACCGTACAACGGTTACCAATTACCTGCGTTTGTTAAAACTTCCGCCAGCTATTCAGGCTTCCATCCGCGATCAGAAAATTAGCATGGGGCACGCAAGAGCCTTAATTAACGTTGATGGTGTTGACAAACAATTGTTTATCCACCAGGAAATTTTAGAAAAAGGATTATCGGTACGCAAGGTAGAAGAGCTTGTACGTAATTTGCAGCATGTACCTTTAAAAGGCAGCGAAAAATCGAAAGAAAAAGCTGTTTCTTTTCAATATCAAAAATTGCAGGACGATCTGGCCTCTAAATTTGCTACCCGCGTAAAGTTAAAAGTAAGTCAGAACGGTAAGGGAGCGATAGAAATACCTTTTATGAGTGATGATGACTTAAACCGAATTTTAGAGTTATTAGACTGGTAATGCAAAAGACTAAGCTTTTAATACTGGTTGCTGCATTTACATTTTTTCTTGTAAACTTAGCCTCGGCGCAGGTTAAGGATACGGTATTAAAACCTGTTGATACTTCGAAAATTAAATTGTCTAAATCGTTAGATACTGCGGCTAAAAAACCGATGACCAGAAAGGATTCGATGAAAGCCAAGTATGTTAACCCGGGTAAGGTTGCCGGTAGAAAAGCGGTTTTCAGATCGATGATTATACCAGGCTGGGGTCAATTGTACAATATGCAGCTGCTTAACGACGGTTATGGTACAAGAGCCGGAAAAAGCCAGTTTTTTCAAAAGCTGTATACTGGTGGTAAAATAGCAGCTATTTATGGTGGTATAACCGTACTTACCATGTCGTACATCGAAAGTAGCAAACAATATAATTTATCGCTGACAGAGTTACAGTATCGCCTTGAGCATGGTGATCAACCTGATCCTAGCGGCCCTTTTGGTAGCCGTTATTCTACTTCAGGCATCACCCAGCGTAAAGATACCTATAGAAGGAATAAACAGATTGTATTGTTCTCTTACGGTTTGGTTTATTTCGCCAATATAGTTGATGCCTATGTTGCAGCCCGTTTGCATTTCTTCAATATTGATGATAACCTTTCTTTTAAGGTAATGCCATCTATGATTAACACCAATTCGATATATGGTTTCAATGCAACGCCTGCATTAAAATTATCACTAACATTTTAATATAGGAAACCATCATGAATATTCAATATAGGATACTACATTTGAAATCATAATTGTTTATCCGTTGCTAAGGGTTAGATATAACAAGAATAAAAACTGAAAATAAATATAAACAGATGAAAATTGCGCTTTTAGGGTACGGTAAAATGGGGCAGATTATCGAAAAATTTGCAGTAGAACGTGGCCACGAAATTGTTTTAAAAATAACGATCGATAACCAGGAAGATTTAACCAGACAAAATTTAAAATCGGCTGATGTAGCTATCGATTTTAGTACGCCTGATTCGGTTTTGAAAAATATTGATGCCTGCTTTGATGCCAATGTGCCTATAGTTGTAGGTACAACAGGCTGGTATGGAAAACTCCAGGAAGTAAAAGACGATTGCAACAACAGTAACAATACGTTGCTTTTTGGGTCTAACTTTAGTATTGGCGTAAATTTATTCTTTAAGCTCAATCAAACTTTGGCCAAGCTGATGAATAACTACCCGGCCTATGA
>NZ_JBFTQI010000517.1:0-4341 GCF_056398925.1 Pedobacter sp. 01T416_2 | reverse complement strand
TAACCACCTACCAATATCAAAATGAAAGCGGCTCGAATGAAACGCTCACCCATGAAGTGAAGACTATAAATAATTTCGGTTATTGGGGGCAAATCGGACTTGGAGACTTTTGGCCTCTGGGGCCTTTTCCACAGGAAACATGGAAAAGAGGTAGCCTATTAAGTAAAAAAATATATGACGCGAGCTCCAATGTGATACAAAGTTCAGACTATCATTATTCATTTCTTGTTACGGATACAATTCCAGCTATAAAGGTTCTTACTGTTGTTCAGGATGGGTATTACTTTTACTATGAATATAAAAATTTTTCAACTTATTCGAAATTAGATAGTGTAACAGAAAATAACCGAGGCGTAATAACTCATATTGCCTATGAATACAATAACCCTATTTACAGACAAAAGACCAAGGAAACAAGAGTATCAAGTAGTAACCATGTTAAGTCAACTCAATATCTATATCCTTATGATTTTTCTGTAGAGCCGTACTTGTCTATGACAACGAAATATAATATCGCTCCGGTAGTCGAAGAGAAAGTCAGTTATGATGGGGTGGTCAGATCGACAGTAAAAAGTTCGTATGATTTTTTCAATAGTAATACTATGATAAAGCCCTCCCAAATTCAAAGTCAGTTATATGGACGCCCATTGGAGCCAATGATCAGCTATAATGAATATGATGCAAAAGGTAACTTAATTAGTTTAAGTAAACCGGGTGGAATCAACACCGCATACGTTTACGGGTACAATGGTGGATACCCAGTTTTAGAAGTACAGAATGCGACATATTCAGCTATGCAAGTTGCGTTGGGCGGTACCTCAACTGTCACACAGGTACTAAATTCTTCTCCAGATAAAGCAACAATTGATGGTTTGGTTTCAACACTTCGCAATGCGCTGCCAAATAGCAAAATTTCGAGCTATGTATATAAACCACTTGTGGGCATTTTGAGCACTACAGATGCCAAGGGCTTGACAACATATTTTGAATACGATGAATTTCAACGTCTGATGAATACAAAAGATCAGAATGGAAATATAACTAAAAGTCTAGATTATCATTATAAACAATTTTAATACTTCGATATGAAAATTTCTATTTGCCTAACAATGTTATTGTTCTTTTTAACGGCCTTGAATCAAAAGTTATCCGCTCAGGAGAAGAACGAGATTAATAGATCAAAAGAACAGCGGATTTACTATAGCAAAAATTTACTTATAGATTCAGCAAAAGCAGAACAGGTACTTGCAATACAGGGCAGTTATAAGAAAGGCGTATCCCTGGTGATTGCAGATTCAAGCCTTAGTGAAACGGGCAGGCATGCAAAAATACAATTGCTCATTAGAGATAAGAACAGAAAGCTTCGCAGCTTACTTACCCCTGCACAACAGCAGAAGATTATACCGACCACCGAGCGGGATGTCCGGGATAACCCAAAACAAAATAACTAGTAATGGTTCCTATCTAAACTAACCTCCGATGAATTCCAAATCTCACACTATACAACCTGTCAGCAGATGGGTATACAGGATTATTTTACCGTTTTTGCTTCTTTTCCCATTTTTTGGCGCTTTTGGACAAAGTGGTATGGGACAGTACGATGCGATACCGATTGCAGTTGGTGCCTGTGGTAATACCAGTTTTTATGATTACCGTTCCAATGCCTATCCCTATTCAAACACGTATGGCAACATAAGTCCTGATATTTGGTATACATTTACATTATCTGCTTCCACCAATGTTAATATTTCCCTTTGTGGCTCAGGTTTTGATACTTATTTATGGATTCTTGACCAGAATGGTAATCAAGTTGCCTATAATGATGATAATGGTGTGCTGTGTTCGGGTACAAGTTCTTCCGTTAGCCAAATTTTTTCGGCGGGTACTTATTTTATCGTAACTGAGGGGTACGGAAGTTATACAGGAAATATCAATCTCGCAGTTGATATTATGGGCAATGGGAGCGGTCCTTCATCGGGGGCAGGTATGGCATATGCCATTAATGCCGGAATTTTTTCCGGATCGGGCAGTTTCACAGATACACGGAGTAATGCTGACGCCTGTTTAGGAAACAACTACGGACAGATGAGCAATGATATCTTTTACCGATTTACTTTGACAAATTCCGCGACGGTGAGCTTATCGCACTGTGGAAGTAGTTTTGATACCTATATGTACCTTTTGGACCAATCAGGTAATTTGATCACCTTCAGTGATGATAGTTGGACAACGGGCCCTTGTCCGGGCTCTCAATCTTATATCCAGACTACCCTTGGGGCAGGAACCTATTATGTGGTTTCTGAGGGATACAGCACGAATACAGGTAGCATCACTACAAATATTAGTGTAAACGGAAGTAGTTCCGGACAGTCAATCAGCTACACGAGCCCAAATACACAATCTGTTGGATTGGCTGTTAACCTAAGTCCAACTGTAACGGGAGGCTCGATATCGGCCACTAGTACCGTATCAACCTTTACAAACAGTGGGGCAGGGTTGTATAATCCTATTTCTACCGCCACCGATGCGGCTGGAAATGTTTATGTCGCAGATGCAGGGAATCATATGATTCGGAAGATTTCGCCCAATGGAACCGTGAGCACTTTGGCTGGGGCTGGCTATGCCGGTTATGCAGACGGACAGGGCACATCGGCAGTTTTTCAGCATCCGAGTGCTATTGCGGTAGATGGTTCGGGAAATGTTTTTGTTTCCGATCAGCAGAACCACCGTATACGCAAGATTACCCCTTCTGGTTCGGTTACTACATTTGCAGGTAGTGGTTCACCTGGTTTTGCAGATGGAACAGGTACCGGGGCGAGTTTTCAATATCCAATGGGATTGGCATTTGATGGATTGGGTAATCTTTTTGTAGCAGATGCGTACAATCACAGGATCCGAAAGATCACACCGTCTGGAACGGTAAGTACGTATGCAGGTACTGGGGCAGTTGGAAGTGTAAACAGTACAGCACTTTTGTCTACCTTCAATTACCCGATGGGGCTAGCACTTGATGCAGCCGGAAATCTGTATATAGCTGACCGGTTCAATCATATGGTGAGAAAGATCAGCGCTTCGGGTAATGTTACTACCCTTGCGGGAAGTGGTTCAATCGGTTCATCTAACGGAGCGGGTACGGGGGCAAGTTTCAATTATGCCAACGGTGTTGCCGTTGATGGTTCCGGCAATGTTTATGTGGCCGATCAGCAGAATAACATGATCCGAAAAATTACTCAGGCTGGAGTGGTGACTACGCTAGCTGGTACCACTTCTGCCGGATCTGACGATGGTGATACCAATGTTGCGCGTTTCACTTCACCATATGGATTGTGCATTGATACGCAAGGAAACTTATACATTGCAGAAAATTCATCTAACCGAATAAGAAAGATTACAATGGGTGGCTACACAATTAGTCCGGCACTCCCTTCCGGTTTAGCGATTAATCCGCTTACCGGTGTTATTTCAGGAATACCAATAAATACATCGCCGATGACAGTGTATACTATTACTGTTTCAGGCACATCAGGAATTTTAACAACGACTATCAGCTTAGAGGTAGTATCCGCAGTAAGTTGCCTTCAACCAAGTTTGGATCAAAATTATGTGGTTACTTACATACCCCGTGAGGAAAATTTCACAACAAGATCTTCGGTTATGGCCGCCAGCTGTGATAAAGATAGGATACAAACAAGCATCGCTTATTTCGATGCACTTGGCAGACCTCTACAAAACGTGCAGGTAATGGGAAGTCCATCAGGAAAAGATTTGATCGTTCCAATGGCCTTTGATGCTTATGGGCGAGAGGCACTCAAATATCTTCCATATGCAGAAAGTACAAATGGCGGTGCTTACCGTAGCAATGCGCTGTTGCCAGGGGTTGGTCAGTCTTTTTTTTACAATAATGGCTCGTCCGGCATCACATCAAATCCATTCCCCTACTCAAAAACAATATTTGAGACGAGTTCTCTGGGGGTCGCTCTAGAGCAGGGAGCACCTGGGGCAGTTTGGCAACCATTAGATAATTCTATTGCAGAATCAGGCCATACTTTAAGAACGGATTATGGAAAAAATAATAGTGATTTGAGTAATTCTACAACTGGATTCGCAGTAAGGATTTTCCGAGCTGAACTAATTAATTCTCCTGGCCAGGAACATATCACTACACTTTCAAGCCCAGGCTTTTATCCGAGCAATCAACTTATTGTTAAGATCATAAAAGATGAGAACTGGAATCCATCAGATGGAAAAGCTGGGACAGTAGAAGATTATAAGGATAATGAAGGTCATACTGTGTTGAAAAGGCATTTTAATCTAAAAGGAATTGTTATAGAAGTAATTAGT
>NZ_JBFTQI010000516.1:0-4343 GCF_056398925.1 Pedobacter sp. 01T416_2 | reverse complement strand
CTTTTTATCTGATTATTTCATCATCAGAAAGTGATTGGCTTTTGGAATTTGAGCCAGTAACCTTACAATTCGATATTCAAAGTTCTATAGGTCGTTCTGCCTCCTCTATGCTTCAGGGGAAAAGCATTTCAGCGCTGTTAAAAGGTGCTGCTCAAGAAGTAAAAAAACTGATCAATTACGATCGGATTATGATCTATAAATTTTTAGAGGATGGTCATGGCGAAGTTGTGGCAGAAGAAAAAGAAACAGGTTTAGAACCATTTTTTGGATTGCATTACCCTGCATCTGATATTCCTAAACAGGCTCGAGTGCTTTATAAACTCAATCTGACTAGGTTAATTGCCGATGTAAACAAAACTGATTCACCAATTCTAACTTTTAAAGAAAACGAAGCACTCGATTTAACCAATGGCGGCTTACGCGCCGTATCGCCCATACATATTCAATATCTGAAGAATATGGGGGTTCATTCGAGTTTTAGTATATCCTTAATCTCTCATGGCGAATTATGGGGGTTAATTGCCTGCCATAACTATAGTCCTAAGTTTATAGACTATAAAGCCAGAGAAGGCGCTAAGTTAATCGGGCAGATTCTTTCCTCAGCTTTAGAATACCGCCAGGAAGAAGAAGATGCAGCCGTTATTGAACAATTTAAAAGTACCGCCAATGTTCTTTTAGAACATTTAAACCGGGATAAATATTTAGTTGAAGCCATAACCACCCACAAAAGAACTATTTTAGACGCAACTAAAGCTTCGGGAGTGGTTGTCATTTTCGAAAATGAACTTAAAACTCTTGGAAATGTACCATCAGAAGAAGAAATAAGAGAACTTGTTGAATGGTTAAAAACAACCAATGATGAATCAATATACTATACCCATCGATTGTCTGAAATCCATTCTCCAGCTAAAAAATACAAATCAATAGCCGCTGGAATTCTTTCTTGTATGTTAAATAAAGAAATGGGCGAAATGATCATCTGGTTTAAACCCGAAATCATTACCACTGTGAATTGGGCTGGAAACCCTGAAAAACCTGTAGTTCCTTCAGAAAATGGCTTGTTGAACCTATCACCCCGTAAATCTTTCGAAATCTGGTCGCAGGTAGTTAATAATACATCTGAAAAATGGATGGCTGAGGAAATCGCCTCGGTTTTAAGGATCCGAGAAATTATTATTACCAACATCAACAAAAAGGCCAACGAAATTAGGCTGCTCAATGAAAAACTACAGGCCGCTTACGAAGAATTAGATACTTTTAGCTATACTGTTTCGCATGATTTAAGAACCCCATTAACCTCGATAAAAACTTATGCTGAGCTTATGCTCAAAAATAAGAGCATTGATGAAAATGGCCAAAAAATGTTGAGTAGGATTTTAATAGGTGCTGATAAAATGAATTTCTTAATTAAAGAGATCCTAAATTTAGCAAGAGTTGGCCGTTCTGAAATAAATTTTGAAGCAGTTGATATAGCATCGCTGTTAAAAGAAATAAAAGGCGAAGTGTGGTCGGCCTTTAAAGCTGACCGTACCGAATTAGTTTTGGGGGAACTCCCAAATATAAAAGGAGATAAGACCATGATAGCGCAGGTTTTCACAAACCTGATTGGTAACGCTGTAAAATACTCTGCAATGGTGGACAAACCCAAAGTAGAGGTTTCTGCGTATATAGATGGAGGGGAGACTATCTATGCTGTTAAAGATAATGGAATAGGAATCGACAACCGTTATTACGATAGGGTTTTTGAGCTTTTTAAGCGCATGGATAATGTTAAGGAAATAGAAGGAACAGGAGTGGGGCTCGCAATTGTAAAAAGGGTTGTAGAAAAGCATAACGGCAGGGTTTGGTTTGAGAGTAAGTTAAATGTTGGTTCTACATTTTTTGTAGCTTTTAAAAACGGATAAAATGAAAACACCAGATATATTTTATGTTGAGGATGATATAGACTATGCATTTTTTATGCAAAGTGCCGTACAAGAGGTTAAGGATACACTTAATTTAACTATAATTGAAGATGGGGCAGAGGCACTACAAAAACTTCAGCAGTTTGCTGAAAGTAAAACCAAACCTAAATTAATTTTGCTTGATTTGAATTTGCCCGGCTTATCGGGACTAGATCTGTTAAAATTTATACGTGATATTCCCTATCTCAAAACGATACCCGTAATCTTGTTTTCTACGTCTGATAATCCTGATGATGTAAAAGCATCAATTGAGTTTGGTGCCAACGCTTATCTTACCAAGCCTGATGGTTACGAGAACCTGCTTAAATGCGTACATTCTGTACACGATTTTTGGTTTAACCAACATTTGAGGTTAAATTAAAATTTTATAAAACCATATGGAGAGATTCGGGTATTAAATCCGGATCTTTTCTTTTTAATAATTAAAATCCAAATAATGATTGCCAATTTATTGAGAGCTGAAACAGCAGAAAACCATAAAACATTAGAATCCTTAATGTTTGTGAATGAGATTATGAACAATTCTTTAAGCATTGATCAGTATAAAAAGCTGTTAACCATTAATTATATTATTCACCAAAAATTAGAGAATACGCTCGCCAATATGTTGGATACAGCTATTGCCGAACAATTGGAAATGAAAAGCAGATTGAAACTCACTGCTTTAGAAGAAGATTTAAAATATTGGAATATAGATAGTTTAACATTGCCAGGTTTAGATTTTGAATTGTTTGTTCCAGAAAAAAATACTGCCGAAGTTTTAGGTGCGCTGTATGTACTAGAAGGGGCTACATTGGGCGGAAACGTAATTAAAAGGCATATTTTAGCCAATCCAAATTTTAAAGACCATGAAGGAGGCCTAAATTATTATGGTGTTTATGGCGATGAGCTGAGTACGAAATGGAAAATATTCGTCTCTGTAATAAACCAGACGGTTGCTGAGGCAGATTATAAACGCTGTATAAATAGCGCCAATTTAACCTTCAATAACCTGATCAACTTATCGAAACAACTGAATTAAGTTACCAGATTTTGATCTCAAAATCCGAAAAAATACCTCTATAATAGTGCCAGGGCATTTTTTTGATTGTGTAAATGTGCAAAACTTCTTTCAAATAAATATTTGCTTTCTGTTGTTAATTCAAGGTAAATATGTATTATTGAAAAAATAAATTTTTTAAACCTTAAAAACATCAATTAGCGATGGAAAAATTCTCAAAAGTTAAAGCTGCTGTTGCTGCTATTGAAGCAGATGTAGAAAAATTTTATAATGCTGGCAATGCAGCTGCTGGTACTCGTGTGCGTAAAGCAATGCAAGATCTTAAAGTTTTAGCACAAGAAATCCGTGCAGAAGTAACTGACAAGAAAAACTCTGGAAAATAATATTTCGCGAGTAAGAAACAAAAAGGGTTCTGGTATGCCAGGGCCCTTTTTGCGTTTATAATGTTTCGTATTACAATTTCTAACTCCACAACGCCAGGTCCGTGAATCGTCACCCTGAACTTGTTTCAGGGTCTTCTTGTACATGATAGATGCTGACCACGGAGTAGCTACAAGGCAATTGAAAATACTATTTCTGCTTGTAAAACAAATCCGATAGCTATCGGATCAGCATGATGCCTATTATTACTAATTGCTATAAAAAGATAAAGCTCCCCATCGCGGAGAGCCTATATCCAACTAACAAAACATATTTTTTTGGGTAAGCCTTAACTTACATTATCCCTTTTTTACCAATTTATATTCGATTACTGGTTTACCGCGTTCACCACCATCACCAGAAATGTAACTGTTGAATTTCAGTTTATAATAATTACCGGTAGCATCTTTAATAATATAGCAAAGATCTCCTTTAACCGCGCCGCCAGTACCAGCCTGGCTAGGCGAAGTTCTCCAGGTTGTTCCAATTACATCTTTTACTGATAGAAAAGTAAGACCAGCCAAATCTGCTTCAGTAAATGTTGCATAAGCATCTTTTTTAGCTACCATTGCCGCACTTACACTGCCTAAGTTATTGATTGAAACAAAATCCTGAACCCAATAAGGCGAACCTAAACCAGAGTTGAACGTACTGTAGCTCCATGAAATATCCCATGTGCTTTTTGCCGGTTCAGCCTGAACAATTTTATTGTTTTCTAACGAAACAAAAACCAGATTGTAATCAGCATTTTTAGGCACATCCAAAGTTTTTATTACAGTTTCGTTTAGTCGGGCATATTGAATTTTGTAGCCAGAACCATTACGGGTAACTTTTAATTTAAACCACTTGTCTTTATCCTTATTTCCTTCGTAGCTTAATAAATAAACTTTGTTCTCTGCTTCCGTAGCACTTACTTCAGTAAAAGCTGTTTTAGTGATATTTCCGTCCCAATAATCAAC
>NZ_JBFTQI010000515.1:0-4347 GCF_056398925.1 Pedobacter sp. 01T416_2 | reverse complement strand
CCATAGTTTTGTCGCTTTTTGAATTTTACAAAAATCAAGGATATAGGCCATTAGTTGTGAGCCATAACCTGCTTTTTGAGTATCGGGCAGAACGGCAAGTTTACGGAATTGGTAAACATCCCCATCATGAAACAAAGAAACTACTCCTGTTAACTTATGATCGAGGTATAATCCAAAATGGATGCCTTCAAAATCATCCGGAAGCTTTACGCTATCAAAAGGTAATTCTGGATACATGGCCTCATGCCTGATCCGCCAGGTTAGAGAAGGGAATATTTGCTCAATTTGAACCATAGTTATAATAAAAAGCTAAAGCCGATTTTTCCGCCAATTCCGTAATAAGTATCGGTTTTGTTAATTGCAGCTAAAGGGCCTAAAGCCAACTCGAAGTTAACTTTTCTACGAACAGCAGTTTGAAATCCCCATTGCGGCATAATATTAATCTGATAACCATATACGGTATCACTTTGTGTTGGGATAATGGCTAATACATCAAGCCCGACATAACCAGCACTGTTATTTAAGGTTCTTTTACCTTTTTTAATCCTTCTGTTAAAATTGTAATAGTGCCTAAATCCTGCATTAAGAGCCGGGTAAACTTTGAAATCTGTGTCTGTGTTAAAGCTAAAATTATAATTGTTATCAATGGAGATCTCAGTTCGATAAATAAAAACGCCTTGCGCCCCCGCACCAAAATAAACTGAAGTTGTTTTACCCACTTTTTGCTCCCTTTCGTAGCCAAGTCCCAATATGGTCAACCTGATTTTATTTAATGATTTTACTTCGGTTGGCTGTTCTACTTTTGTGCTGTCTTGAGCTTTTGCCTTACCAAAAATGGCCAGGAAAATAAGTAAGGCCGAAAATGTTTTGATCGCGTTTTTAGATTTCATGAAATTTTTATTGATTAGTTATTTGTTTTTTCTTCCATAGAACTGATAAATTAAGATATTAAGGACAATTATTCCCGTCATTCCATAACAGAATAATGCCCATCCGCCTTGGTCCCACAGCCACAAACCCAAAGCTGAGCCACAGCTGGCACCAATAAAACTAACCGACATAAAAATGGTGTTCAGTCTGTTTCTGGCCTCTGGTATTAAGGTGTAAATTCGGGTCTGGTTGGTTACATGTATAGCTTGCTGACCGATGTCTATAAGCACAATGCCAATTACAAATAGGTACAAATGGCTGCCAGTAAAATAAAACAAGGCGATACTAACGATTTGTAATATAAAACCAATCATTAAGTTTTTGCGCGGATTGTTACCATCACTTAACTTTCCAACCAATGGCGCTGCCAATGCGCCTGCTGCGCCAGCAATTCCAAATAACCCAATCTGCAGGGTTTGGAAATTAAAGGGTGGGTTAGCCAGAAACAATACCATTGTAGTCCAAAATGCGCTAATAATGGCGAAAGCCAGAAAGTTAATAATCGAAGTCTCCCTTAAGGCAGGTTGGGTTTTAATGTAACTGAACATCGAACGCATGAGTTCTTTGTAGGTGCCTTTAAAGGCAGGATAACTTTGTGGAAAACGCTTGGCCATTAAAAGAATAAGCAGGCCACAAATTCCGGCCGCAATATAATAAACGGCTCTCCAACCTAGCCAAAAGCCAATACTGCCACTTACCGCCCGCGAAGCTAAAATTCCGACCAGCAAACCACTCATAATCATTCCAATATTGGCCCCGCGATTTTCATCGGTGCTTAAATTAGCCGCTAAGGGCAATATCAACTGGGGTACAATAGAGCAGGTACCAATTAAAATTGAGGCAACTTCCAGTACAAAAAAGGTATGTGAAACCGCGGCAACCAGTAAGGCGAAGATTGCAAGTCCGGTAATTACAAGGATCTGTTTTTTGCGCTCAAACATATCACCCAGCGGCACTAAAAGGAAAAGACCTAAAGCATAACCGATCTGTGTGAGGTAGGTAATCCGTCCGGCATCGGTTTCGGTGAGGTTAAAATCTTTTGCAATTAAGATTACCAAAGGTTGGCAGTAGTAAATATTTGCAACAATCAGGCCTGTGCAAAAAGCCATGAGGAGGATATCGGCGCGTGATAATTTCTGAGTAATCTGCATTTAGTATTAAGTCGGAAGTCCTCAGTCATGAGTCTCAATAGTCTGGATTGATACAAACCTTACTATGGACCAATGGCTGAGATTATTTTCTACAAAGGTATATTTCCATGTTTCTTTCTTGGATTATTCACCACCTTATTTTCCAACATCTTAAAGGCTTTTATCAACTTTGTACGGGTTTGGGCTGGTTCAATCACCTCATCAACAAAGCCGCGTTCGGCCGCGCGATAAGGATTTGCGAAGATATCTGAATATAATTTTTCTTTCTCTAACCATTTCTCTTCAGGGTTTTCTGCTGAAGTAATTTCTCTTTTAAAAATAATTTCTGCAGCACCTTTAGCACCCATTACAGCAATTTCTGCACTTGGCCATGCGTAGTTCATATCTGCACCAATATGTTTGCTGTTCATCACATCATAAGCGCCACCATAAGCCTTTCTGGTAATTACAGTAATGCGTGGTACAGTAGCCTCGCTAAAAGCGTATAATAATTTTGCCCCATTGGTGATAATGCCATTCCACTCCTGATCTGTACCTGGCAAAAATCCTGGAACATCTTCAAATACCAATAATGGAATATTAAAGCAATCGCAAAAGCGGACAAAACGTGCTGCCTTGGTAGAAGAATTGCTATCTAAAACGCCTGCCAAATAAGCGGGCTGATTGGCTACAATACCAATACTTCTCCCTGCAAGGCGGGCAAAGCCTACCACAATATTTTCAGCATAAGCTGCATGTACTTCTAAAAAGCTGTCCGTATCGGCCACGGCAGAAATCACTTCACGTATATCGTAAGGTTGCGAAGCATTTTCTGGCATAAAAGTGTTTAATTCTGGTCGGCTTTCATCAGCTGTGTCGTAAGGTAAATGATCGGCTGTTTCCTCGCAGTTTTGCGGCATATAGCGCAGTAGTTTCTTTACATGGTTAATAGCCTCAATTTCGTTGGCACAGGCAAAATGGGTAACGCCCGATTTTGTAGCATGTGTGCTGGCACCTCCTAATTCTTCTGAGGTTACTTCTTCGTGTGTTACCGTTTTAACCACATTTGGGCCTGTAACAAACATATAAGAAGTATTTTCTACCATTAAAATAAAATCGGTAATGGCTGGCGAATAAACAGCTCCACCTGCACATGGTCCCATAATGGCCGATAGCTGCGGAATTACGCCCGAAGCCTGTACGTTTTTATAAAAGATATCGGCATAGCCGCCCAAAGAAACAACTCCTTCCTGAATACGGGCACCGCCACTATCATTTAAACCGATCAGTGGTGCACCATTTTTCATGGCCATATCCATAAGCTTGCAAATTTTCTCTGCATGGGTTTCGGAGAGTGAACCTCCAAACACGGTGAAATCCTGAGAGAATACATAAGTTAACCTGCCATTAATTGTTCCATAGCCCGTTACTACACCATCACCAAGATATTTTTCGCGTTCCATTCCAAAGTCAGTACTTCGGTGCATAACCATCATGCCAATTTCTTCAAAGCTCCCTTCATCCATTAAAAAATGAATGCGCTCGCGGGCGGTAAGTTTACCTTTTTTATGCTGACTATCGATTCGGGTCTGTCCACCGCCAAGGTTTGCCTGGTTAATCTTATCTTTAAGTAATGCTATTTTTTTGTCCATTGCAACGCTATGAGATTTTAAAATTAAAAATTACTAGCGGTAATGCAAGGTAAACGAGGTGTTATTTTATCCTAGTCCAGCATGCGATGTTGAGTAAAGCAGATGGCTGGCTAGAGTCGCGATCGTCATGCTGAATTTATTTCAGCATCTTTCTGCCCATTAAGACCCTGAAATAAATTCAGGGTGACGATAAAATACAAAAATGTCTAAAGATTATACAGGTTAGGTCCCGTTTTTTGTTACAAGTTCCGATTAAGGCTCGGAAGCGCTTCCGGGCAATCGGGTTTATTTAACTTAGGCCTGTGCTTGGAAAACAAACCGCTGTTCACTAAACCCGACAGCAGCGGTTCCGATTCTTCATCGGAATTAGCGAATGGCGGGGCTACAGCACCTATGAAATACTAACCCTTCATTTCCTAAAAAGAAAAAACATTTTATAATTATTGGAAATGAGCGGTTCTGGGCTTTTGGCAGGTTAGGTCCCGCTTTTTGGTACGAGTTCCGATGAAGGATCGGAAGCTCTTCCCGACAATCGGGTTTATTTAACTTAGGTTGGTGCAAGAAACCAAGCCTTTCATCCGTCTATGGCCAAAATTATGCTATTTGGATCAGGCTTTGTTCACTAAACCTAACTG
>NZ_JBFTQI010000514.1:0-8911 GCF_056398925.1 Pedobacter sp. 01T416_2 | reverse complement strand
CTTTACATCGAAACAGCCTTAATTGGTTCGTCTTTAACATCTCTCCCATTACACTTCACCGCAGGCCTATCCCCCTTTACCTTTCTCTCACGCTGCCCTTTTCCCACCTTCGCAGGTTGGTCCCCTTGAGGCAAAATTCCCCTGCTCGATTCTCCTATCTTTTTCAGTTCCTGGCGGACAATACCCGCCACCTCTTTTTTAACCCTCTTATAATTCTCCTCCACATCAATTCCTGTAACATTAGCCACTACAGGTATCGGCACATAACCTGCCTCCTCCCTAGCAATAGCCTCATGATCATTCTGGATCTCCCCATGAAACATCTTCAGTTTGATCTTCTCGTTTGGACTATCAGCCACAATCCCCGCAAACTCTCCCGATGAAAAAGTCGCAATCTTCGATGCCGGAACCGCATAATCCATCTGTGTCGATTTAGAAATAGAAGTATCCGAACTGTTGATGCTCATGCTCTGCCGATCCTGCATAATCTTCCCAAAAGTCTCCGCGAATTTCTTCGCACTGTCACCTGAAACCTGGCCACTGATGATATTGGCACAGATCCCCAAGATGATCTCCGCCTGTTCCGCACCATACTCCTTTTTCACCYGCTCAATGCTCTGGATGCCCAGCGTACAGGAAATCAGGTTCGACCTGCCCGTCGAAATCGTGGTGATCAGATTGGCCACCAGCGTAGGATATTCATCGAAGATCAGGCTGCATTTGCTTTTCCCTTTTTTATTGATCTGTTTCAGCATCCTGTTCACATACAGTGAAAGCACCGCCCCATAAGTATCGATCTTCTGCGGATTGTTGCCCATGCATACAATCTTGGGCTCGTCGGGATTATTGATATCCAGCGTAAAATCGTTTCCTGTCAGCACGTAATACAGCTGTGGCGATGCCAACCTTGCCAGACCGATCTTGGCCGAGGCAATCTGTCCCTCCAGCTGCGCCTGGGCATTGTTCTGAAGCGCCGAGATAAAAGGATTGATCAGCACCTTGATCTCCTCCTGCTGCTGCAATACCGCAAACAGCGGATCATAATCCGCCTGCATCAGCTCGATCACATGGGGCAAAGTGCAATACTTCCCATTTTCGTATTTGCGTAAATACCAGATAATAGCCGTTAAAAAATTGATCGGTGATTCCACAAAAAAGTCCCCTTGTTTTTTCAACCAGTCCCGGTTCAGGCCCATCATGATCGTACGGCTGGCCTCGGTCGCATCGGTAATGTCCTCCATAGCCTGCGGATCCAAGGGATTACACCTATGCGTACGGTTTAAATCCTCAAAATTGATGATGTAAAATGAAGGGACGACCTTATAATTCTGCTGGTACTTCAGCAGCTTATTATAGGCCATCTTGGTCAGGTCATCGAACTTAAAATCATATAAAAATAGGCAGAAACCCTTTTTGATCTGCTGATCAATAATATGGCGGATCACAAAATAGGTTTTACCCGCACCACCAGAGCCCGATACTAAAATGCTTCGAAAAGGGTTCACACAGTTGATCCAGCCATCCCTCACCTCTCCCTTTAGGTGGTATTTTGTCGGCAGGTTAAAAGAATATTCGTTTTCAAGCAGCCTTTCCTCCTGCGGAAAAGTTTCGTTCTCGCTATTGAATATGTCCTTTTGCATCCTGTCTTTGATCAACCTCGAAAGTTCAGTACCGCCTTTCAAAAGCAAAAGGTATCCTGCACCAAGAAACGCCATATAAAGACAGACAAAAACATCCGGTGGAAAATGGAACAGGAAACAGATCCCACTTGAAAAATAAACCATTAACCCAATAGCAATCTGTAAAAGGATGGGCTTTAACTTCAGCTCCTCTGATTTTTTGCCTTTGGCCCCGATTAGTGAGATACCCAAAAAAAGCAGTACCACAGCCTTGGTCAACAGCGGATGCCGGAACATCTCCAGTTTTGCAAAATTGAAAAACAGGCGATCTGTGATCATTGTGCTTAAGTTCCATTCCCTGAAAGCTTGGTAACCATAAATGTAAATATGCATAGTTAGGATCACCAAACTGATCAGCCTGGTCATGTCCAGTATCTTGCGCAGCCCCTGCGTATCTTCCCCTGTATTCATCAATTATAAATGTTGCTGTAGTTTTTTCCTGCGTTTTTTCTTTTTAACTGTCGGCTGCATAAAGCCCTGGTCGGATCTGGATAGTACCATATCGAGGTAACCTGTCTTTTGAGGCATTTCTAAATGACTTTTTTCAGTGCTATCGTTATAAATAAAATGTTTGCGTGGCATTTTCCTCCAGGTTTTACCGAGCTGTGCTACCGGAATGTCACGATCTCCGAAAGCCCTTAGGAGTGAAGCCGCACTATAGACCTTTCCAAGGTCACTGCCGTTGAATACCGATTTTGTGCCATGGTCAATAAAAGTGACCCCATAAATCCTTCCCTGCTGATTTCTTCTAAAATCAGCGGTCACTCCAATCTCTTTTAAAGCCAACTCAAAACCTGTTTTCGTGATGGACTGGTAACCGTCAAATAGCCAATCGATCTTATCCTTTAACGCTTCTCTAAAAATTTTCCGGTCTCTTGTGTTTTTATCAAAGCGCTTTTCAATATTATCAAAGGTTGGTCGAGCATACATTGCACTCGCCTTTAACGGAATGCCAATTTTATTTCCATTATCATCCAGAATAGAATAAATCAGACCGCGTTTCTGGTACATCACCGAATCTTCCGCTCCCCTATCCGCGGTAATATTAAAAGCCTTTAATGCCGCATTGAACTCAGGAAAAGAGCTGTACCTATACTGCTTCATCACCGCGGTAACGATATTACTGATGGTCTTTTTCGTTGGGCCTTCCCCATAAACCGCTGGTTTTATCTTTGGGGAGTTATCCAGCGACCTGCCCCCAGCAACCTTCAGGTTATATTTCTGCTCAATGGACTTCCTTGCCTGTTCCGAGCGTCTATAACCGATGCCGTGGATGTCGATCCTGCTGCCATCTGGTCTGATATTGGTTGTGCCGATATGTACATGCGGATGGTGGGTATCCTCATGCAGGTACACCAGAAAGGGTTGTTCGCCAAAACCGATCTGCTCCATGTACTCTGAAACAATGCGCTGTAGCTTTTCGCTGTCCAATTGGTCCGATGGGTGGAAATTCAATGTAATGTGCAGCGCATTGGTTTTGACCGATGGGTTCAGCATCGTGCGTTTGTTAAAACGCTCTGCTTTTTGCACCAGCTTAAGTTTATCGATATCCCCAGCAAAAGCACTGGCCATAAAAAGTATCGCTTCTCCCTTTTCGACCTTATTCTCGTTATAGATCAGGATCCCCCTGATGTTTTTTCCGCTGACGATTTTTGCAACCACTTATGCGCTAGTTTATCGGTGATCTCCAGTAAGCGTTCAATTTTGATTTCGATCTTTTCATATAATTCTTTTGTCCGCTCCACATAAAACATCCTTGCAGCTTTGCTCTGGCTGGTGTGAAAATGGTAGGTCTGCTGGTTGATGTTGATGCCAATGTACCTGATTTCTTTTCTGATCATGGCCAGTTCTTCCATCGGCCCGTTCATGGAAATATCCCTGTGAAAAATCTGTACGGGCTCCTGCATTAGTATCTTTCGAGCCAGTTGTGAAAGCCCCTTGCAGTCACTACTTTTTTGCATTTTATTTAGCCTCTTGAGGGTCTGTTCGTCTACCCTGATGCGGATGTAATGTTTGAGTTTTTCTTCCTCTTTTTTGATCTTGGGTCTTGGCATTTTATTGTCGCTTTAAGGCTTACGAGTTCCGAGTAAGCCTCCAGCCGTTAGGATGGCAAGATATTTTTGTCCCACAAAAATCCATCTTGCTGCGAACCCGCGTTTGCCAAAAAGCACCTTAACGACACGTATTTATTGATTAGCTATTGTTCTTCCTGAGTTTGGGATCTGAGATGAAAGAAAGGCAAACAGGTCCTGAGCGCTTGCCTGATCCGGATCAATACCAAAAGTTGTGGAGTAGTCATTTTTAAGCATACAATTGAGTTAGCCTGTATAGGAAAAACTTTACGCATTTCACGCCACGAAATTGGGATCTAAACGCTTTAATCTTTGCATTGAATGATTCGGCAGAAGCATTGGTCGATCTGTTATCAAAATAATTTAGAATAGTCGGATAGTGATTCTGAATCGACCTGGCAATGGTATTAAAAGCTTTAAAGGTGGACTGCCTTACCTTTTCATGCCATTTAGCTAATTTTGCCAGGCCAAATACTTTTTCGGTCGTCTTATCAAATATATGGCTGAGCTCCATACTCAAGGAATAAGCTACCTTGAGGTCCGGATATCTTTCAAATAGCAAATCCGCCCGCTCTTTTTGACTTGTCGTCCAGTCAAAAGCTTTTTTATACAGTACATATCTGCTCCTTGCCAGAAGCTGTTTCAGGGTATCGCCATTACTAAATACTTCAGCCCGAAATACTTTATTGGTTTTTCTAGCGATTTCAATTGCATCGTTTTCCCTATCAATTGCATCCCAGCGATGCTTGATCCTGATTTCCTGTACAGCTTCTGTAGCTAGTTTCTGAACATGGAAACGATCGGTGACCCTTATGGCCTTAGGAAAACATTTTTTAGCAATGAGTTCCATGTTTCCAGCCATATCCAGTGTGATTTCAGAAACTTTTCTGCGCTCTTTTTCTGGTATTTTGTGAAGTACTGAAATAACTGCTTCAGCTTTGGTGCCCGCAACAATAGCCACAATTGACCCTTTTTTACCCTTGGCTGCTTTGTTGGTGAGGATGGTGTAAAGTTCGCCATGGGATAGGCTGGTTTCATCAATGGATAGATGCCTACCGAGGTTCTCCGGATACAGAAGCCATTTATCTGCGTGGCTCTTTTGATCCCAGGACTTAAATTCGCTTAGATAATCACGGTAATGTCGGAGTAGCTTTCTTCCGTCCACACCGTAGAACTTACTAATTGTATGGATATCATTCGGCTGGGTATTGATTGATTTCTTTTAAAAAAGCCGCGAATTCCCCTGTCATTCGCGTTCCTTTTTCTATTAAAGTCCAATTACGGTAAATCAACTCATTACTTTGGGTATTGATCCATCGGCGACGCTTGATATGATAAAAAACTTTGTGGCCGCGTATTGGAAAATCCTGAACGGTAATCTCTGGAAAGAAGCCTTTTGAATGCACTTTTATAAACTCAAGTTCTGACTGTAGGTTATTAATTTCCTCTAAGTGGATATGGATGACACCGGTAATAGTAAAGTTTGCTAGTATAAAATCTGGTAAGAACAATTTAAGTAAAGAGGCTGCAGGGGAAGTCATATAAAGTGAAATAGTAAAATGCAAAGCTATTTGTTTTTACCGTCCTCCACAACTTTTGGTATTGATCCGAAGATTGTGCGGATTGCTTTCCCTGGAGCATAAAAAAAGCACCAATCTTAATTAGATTGATGCTTTTCAGTAGCCCGTAGGGGAATCGAACCCCTGTTTCCAGAATGAAAATCTGGCGTCCTCACCCCTAGACGAACGGGCCATTAAATATTAGAGTGTCTTTCAACTCTTCGGTAGCGGGGACACGACTCGAACGTGCGACCTTCGGGTTATGAGCCCGACGAGCTACCAACTGCTCCACCCCGCACTCTCATGTATTTTTAAGGGAAATACCAACCTTCAATTTTGCAGTGTTGAAACTGATAAAAAAAACCGCTCAGCTTTTGTAGCGGTTTCGTAGCCCGTAGGGGAATCGAACCCCTGTTTCCAGAATGAAAATCTGGCGTCCTCACCCCTAGACGAACGGGCCATTAAATTAGAGTGTCTTTCAACTCTTTGGTAGCGGGGACACGACTCGAACGTGCGACCTTCGGGTTATGAGCCCGACGAGCTACCAACTGCTCCACCCCGCACTCTATACAACTCGTTTTTTTCTTTGAATTAAATCCTTAACTCTGTTTCCGAATTGGAATGCAAAGATATAATTCGTTTCTTTGTGCTGCAAATTTTTTTTAAAAAATATTTTAATGGCGCATAAAGCAGGTTTTGTTAGTATAATAGGTAAACCAAATGTAGGTAAATCTACCCTCATGAATGTGCTTGTAGGCGAGCGACTTAGCATTATAACTCCTAAGGCACAAACCACAAGACACCGCATTTTAGGTATCGTAAATGAAGAAGAATATCAGATCGTTTTCTCTGATACTCCCGGTATAATTAAGCCAAAATACAGTTTACAAGAGAGTATGATGAGCTTTGTTAACGGATCTTTGACCGATGCCGACGTACTTTTATTCGTAACCGACATCAACGAAGAGCACGATGAGGGAGACGTTATGGAGAAAATTCTGAACCGTAATATCCCTACAATTGTCCTCATCAATAAAATCGATAAAGCATTACAAGAACAGGTTGATGAGAAGATTGCCTACTGGCAGGAGAAGTTAAATCCGGTTGCTATTTATGCAATTTCGGCTTTGCATAAACACAATGTCGACGGATTATTGGACCGCGTGCTCGAAATGTTGCCAGAACATCCACCATATTACGACAAAGAAGATTTGACCGATCGCTCAGAACGTTTCTTTGTTTCGGAGATTATCCGCGAAAAAATCTTCCTTAATTATCAGAAAGAAATTCCTTACAGTACCGAGGTAATTGTGAAGAGTTTTAAAGAAGAGGAAATGAAAAACGGTAAAGGTGCATTGATCAGGATTACTGCAGAAATTGTGGTCGAACGCGATTCGCAAAAGAACATTCTAATCGGTACAGGTGGAAGCATGTTGAAGAAGGTAGGTACCGAAGCACGTTTAGAGATTGAGAAATTTTTAGACAACAAGGTTTTCCTGGAGATGTTTGTGAAGGTAATTCCCGATTGGCGAAGTAAAAAGAATTATTTAAAAAGCTTCGGTTACGATAATTAATTTCGATTTTTAGGATATGAAGATAAATTTAACGTTTCTCTTATTGCTGATCGGTACAGCAGTTTTTGCCCAGGAATCAAACAATGGTAAAAAATTGTGGGCAAAATCTATCCTGAACGAAAAAGCGCCAGACCTGGTTGTTGAAAAATGGATTTCAAAACAGCCCGATACCAAAGGGAAGTTTGTACTGATCGATTTTTGGGCAACCTGGTGCGGACCATGCAGGGCATACATCCCTACATTAAACGATATTCAAAAGAAATATGCCGATAAAATTGTAATTATTGGTGTTTCTGATGAAGCAGCAGAAAAAGTAGAAGCTTTTAATAATCCTAAAATCAACTATTTTGAAGCCGTAGACACTAAGGGGACAGTAAAAGACTCACTTCAGGTTAAAGGTATTCCACATGCTATTCTTATCGATCCGAAAGGAATTGTTAGGTGGGAGGGCTTCCCTTTATTACAAGGAAATCAATTAACAGAAGAGGTAATAAAAGGACTTTTAGAAAAGTATAAAAATTAATATTAATGGAGGTTACGAAAATTAACCTTACCTTTGCAGCCCGAAATAAATCGGTTAGTAGTTGATAGTCAATGGCTGATAGCCAAATAGTTTGAGCAGCTTGCCTAAACATCACGACCATTAACTATAAGCCATTAACTATCAAAAGAACACCATGAGTAATATTATAGCCATCGTAGGCAGGCCAAACGTAGGCAAGAGCACCCTTTTTAATAGATTAACCGAAAGCCGTAAGGCGATTGTAGATGATATCAGCGGGGTAACCCGCGATAGGCACTATGGAGTGGGTGAGTGGACAGACAGACAGTTTACAGTAATCGATACTGGTGGTTATGTAGCCAACTCAGAAGATGTTTATGAAGCCGCCATCCGCGAACAGGTAATGATCGCCATCGAAGAAGCCAGTGTATTAATCTTTATGGTGGATGTAACCACAGGCATCACCGATTTAGATGATGATATTGCCCAGGTACTGCGCAGAAGTAATAAACCTGTTTATGTTTGTGCAAATAAAGTAGACAATACCGCTTTATATAACGAAATCCATACTTTTTATGGTTTCGGATTAGGCGAAGTATATGCATTATCATCAATGACGGGTTCTGGAACCGGAGAGTTGTTGGATGAGATTGTTAAAAATTTCGAAGATATTCCGGAAGAAGAAAATCAATTGCCTAAGATTACCATTGCAGGTCGTCCGAATGTGGGTAAATCTTCTCTGGTTAATGCATTAATTGGTAAAGAGCGTAATATTGTTACCGCCAATGCAGGTACAACCCGCGATTCGATCAAAATTCATTATAACCAGTTCGGTCATGAATTTATGCTGATCGATACTGCCGGATTGCGTAAAAAAACCAAGGTTAAAGAAAACTTAGAGTTTTATTCGGTAATGCGTACCATTAAAGCTTTGGAAGAAGCTGATGTTGTGGTATTAATGATCGATGCAGTAGAAGGAATCGAAAGTCAGGATATCAATATCTTCCACCTGGCCGAGAAGAACAAAAAAGGGATCGTAATTTTGGTAAACAAATGGGATTTGATCGAAAAAAATACACAAACGATGAAAGCTTTCGAAGAGCAGATTCATGAGCGTATCCGCCCGTTTACCGATGTCCCAATTGTATTTACTTCGGTATTGAACAAGCAACGTATCTTCAAAGCAATTGAAGCGGCTTTAGAAGTTTATAAAAACCGTAGCAAGAAAATCCCTACATCTAAATTGAATGATGTGATGTTGCCACTGATCGAGAAATTCCCACCACCGGCATTAAAAGGAAAACACATTAAGATTAAATACATCACGCAAATTAATGCTACTTCGCCAATGTTTGCCTTTTTCTGCAACTTGCCACAGTACATTAAAGATCCGTATAAACGTTTCATCGAGAATAAATTAAGAGAAAACTTCGATTTTTCTGGTGCACCGATCCAGATTTATTTCAGACAGAAATAGGTTTGAGGTTGAAGATTTAAAGGTGGAAGGCGTAGGGCCAATATGCCT
>NZ_JBFTQI010000513.1:0-4352 GCF_056398925.1 Pedobacter sp. 01T416_2 | reverse complement strand
GATTAAAAGCCTTTCTCTTTCGTAATAAACCAACAGGGCTTCGAGGTATTCTTTACGGGTAGCGGGTATAAATACTAAAGCACCGGGTTTTGTGCAATACCAATGCCGGGTCATATATACGCTACGACTACCCTCTTTTACTGTGGCTTCGGGAATATCCTGATAATACCCTTTGCCGTTATTGACATCTTTAGATGCATCCATTTTAATAAAATTGTGCAGGGCGATAAACTGTCCATTGTATTTTTTGAGTGTTTCGTAATAGTAAGACTCATCTGAAAAAGAAAAAGCTGATTCTATCACTGTATAACGATTAACATAAGCCCTAAAAACATTAGCATATTCACTGTTAACCATCATTTTGTTTTTGACACAGATGTACTCGTAGCAGCCCATATTAAGATCGTAGCTTGCCAATGGATATTTACCTGCTATTATTGCTGGGGCATTGCCCGAAAAAGCAGTTTTGAGTACACAGCCTTTAAGGTTGTAATTGACACGACTTTGTTTTTCGAGTGTCTCAATTTTTGTGATTATGGCATTGGCGGTAGCTTTATTGGCAGCTGTACCCAATTCATCCAGCCAGTGTAACTTTTGCTGTGGCCATTCACAATGGGCAGCATCTATCTGTTTACCTGGAAGGTTTTCCAGATCTTTTGACGATTGGCAATCTTGTGCATATACTTGTTGGACTAACCCAAAGAATGCAACAACTAAAATAGCAATGATCAATATATATACTTGTTTCATGGATTGAATTTGTTTTTAGATTTTAATCCAGCATTTTTCTTAGCGCAGCTAAATCAAAATGCTGCTCCCAATTATTGAACAACCTTGAAGAGTAGCCATAATCTTTAGTGATCTCATATCGAAACTGTACTTCTATCAACAAAGGTTTTGCAGCCTGCCCGTTATTGGAAACAAAATAAGCTGGATTTAAAACATACAGGGCACATTTATACTCTCCTTCTGCATCATAAAACCTACCCAAAGCTTCCAAGATTTTATTTGCATCTTTTACCAATCTATCCTGATCTACCACTGCCGGTTTTTGTAACCATTCTGGTTTTTGTTTGGCAAGCAGGTCATTCACTATTGCTTTTTTTGCTTCATATATCTTAGGGTAAGCAAGCTTGTCTGCTTCCAAAGCGGCCAATGTTCTTTTTGCAGACTCAGCAGTATTATTTACTATATTTTTAATTTTCTCTGCGTTGTCATATTCAAAATTGGCTTTCTCTATTTCAAAATATTCCAGCATATCCAACAGGTATTGCTTGCGGCTAACGGGTATGAGTAAAGGCACTCCCGGTTTGGTGAGGAAATAACGACGATCTATAAATTGATACGAATTAGGCCCGTGAGTATCATATCTGCCACCCATTTCCCAGTGCTCAACATAGCCGTTACCATTGTTGAGTTTTAAGAAATCGGTATGAAAATCTTTATAGGCATCAGAGCGGGCAACCATAAAGGTTGATTCTGAAATATATTGTGATAAACGGCTGGGATTGTTGCTTTTGTCTTTTTCAAAGTTGGGACCTACTTTTGCTTCTATAGGAATTTGGTACATCGCATTTCCATTATTAATATTAAACTCGCCTGTGCCTACAGCATGTACGCCTCCGGGCATTATAGAGGGATTGAAGGCAACCCTGAAAGCCGTTCTGTATTCATCTACTATTTTGCTGGCGTGTTGGTTAACATTGCAGACAAAAGCATATACGCCCATACTGTACTCATAGCTGGCATAAACATTTTTGCTGTAATTACTGCTGCCCCACCTGGTAAAACTTACTCTGGCGGCACCTCCCGTCAATTTAAAATTATTACGGCTTGCTTCCTCCAGTTTTTCTACGGCAATGAGGTTTTTCATCATTGTAGTTTTTTCGGCGGGTGTGCCTTTTAAACTAAAGCCATATTTTGTATTGTTATGGTCGGTATAAATACCAGGCATAGCGTCAACATCTGCACGTGAACCACAGGGCGTTAATGGGTCAGCTATTTTTTTTATTCCTTGCGAAAAAGCTGCTGTATTTACAAGCACAACGGCTAAGAGTGTCAAAAACTGTTTCATGGTTTATCGTTTTAATTTTTTTAGCAAAATGCCGTGGCCGTTTAATGGAACTGCGATGGCTGATTAAAATTCTAGACAAATTGGGACAGTTAAATTCCTATCTCAAACAAGCTATTTCAAAAAATCGCTACCAAACCCTGGTATGGATGACCCGGCGGCCTTAAAACCACCGCTCACACTTATTTCAACATCAACTAAATTAACACCTGCACTGCCTCCCATAGGGCCACTCATCTCTGCTGAAACTGATTCTTTAACGATCAAATCAACCGGGTTCATATTCCCATCAAACTTGATGGTGGTTCCTATTTCTGCACCTATTTTTCCACCCAGTTTTTTGGTGATCTCAAATTCTTTTTCTTTTCCTGCTTTTACAGTAATGCTGTGCCCAGTAGTTTGCCAGGTTACAGGATCAACACTTCGATCGTACCTAAATGAACCTTCTTTAAAATCTGCATAAACCGACCAGCCTTCGCAATTCATTTTTCCACCGGTTACCATGAGGTCTATCCCAAAATCCACTTCGCAGTGTTCTCTTTCCCAATCGTGTATTTTGCCTCTGTAATTGTTGGCTTTCATATAATCGCCACAGGGTTTTGATAGCCCCCCGTCCACATGCATAGGGAAAAGCGGATAAGCAAGCTTATACAAGTCTTTCAAATAGCCCACATAAAATGCGTAGTTAACGGCCGTAGGGTCTTGCATGGATTGCATCACGATGGTATTCCAAAAAAGATGCTCTTGCAAACGCTGGTTCAACAGATCTTCCATTTTATGGATATATTGCATATTGATTACGGCAATCTTTTCCAACCATTTATTTTGTCGTGCTGTTTTCAGTTCACAGAGTTGTTTTTCAATGGCTACTGCCCTTGCATTTGCTGCATCCTGGCCTTCGCCGTCTTTCAGTTTGCTGTTTTCGTTTACCAAAGCATTTATCTTATCATCAAAATCGGTTTTCAATGCCTGTTTCAGTTCATTCACGCTTGCTAACCTGTTTGCTGTTTCAGTTTTCATTCGGCTATAATATGATTTGCTGAATTGCGGATTGTCTATGCTGGACAGCATAACGGCTCCCTGAGCCATGAAAGGATTACTGAACGATGCTTTGATATCCTGCACAGATTTTGAATAGCCAGGCTTGCCCGCATTAGCCATCACCTGCTGCATTTGTGCCATCATTTTAGCCTGGTTTCCCTGTACTTGGTTCTCATATTTTTTGTTGAGTTCCTTTTGCGTTTTATAAGTTGCGTTAATAGTAGCATCAAAGTCCCTGAAATAGGCTTCCACTTCACCATCCCGTGCTACTGCTTCTTCATACGATGCCGGTATTGACGGTACAATAAAGCGTTTGGTAACACTATGGTTTTTATAAAATTGTTTAAAACGTTTTCTGATATGCGCCGAAATGTCTTTTTGAGGTGCTACCTGGTTCAGCAGATTAATATTTTCGGTAGTAGCAGCGCCATGGGCAATGGATTTTTCAAGATACCCACCACAAAGTGCTTTATCTCCCTGTTTTTGTGCAATGAGTGCCATCGAACGATACGCTTCCGTTTTGGTCGAATCTTTTGCAATGGCTGATAAAAACAACGGTTTCGCCTTGTCAACATAACCCAAACTCAGATAAGCCTGACCTATATTGTTAAGCAAGGTGCCGCTTTGAGGCACAAATTTTTGCGTATATAAAAGCAGCGGTAAAGATTTATGTGCATATCCCGAAAGGGTAAGCAATGCGCCCAGATTATTGATGGAAACATAATCGTCTGGATTGGTGATACAGGCATTAATAAGCAGGTACAATGCTTTGTCCAATTCATTATGCGACCAAAACACCATTGCATATTTTCCGGTTTCAGCGCCCTTATCCAATAATTTTTGTACCGCTTTTACATGATCGGGTTTCATCGCAGTTTCTGTTTGCGAAAAAATCGGTTTGAGGTAAGCTATAAGTTTCCCTTTATCAGTGGGTGTGGCCGGTATAGCCAGTGTAGAAAGTTTTTCGGGAATTTTGTTCGGGTCACCCATTTGCATCAATGCTGTTCCAGTACCACCTTGCTGCATATTTTTTTGGGCAGTTTTCATTGTTTTTTCAAGTCCCATTTTCTCTAGCATGGCTCGCTGCTCTGGGGTCATATTTTTTTTCAGCTCCTCCATTTTTTTCATAGCATCTTCCGTGCTTTGCTTTTGTTGTGCTATTGCCAATAAGGGCAGCATCAATAGGATTATCAATATATTTTTCATTGCCTCATTCTTTATTGTTTTTTAATATCAATAT